>NJBQ01000013.1 GCA_005223095.1 Candidatus Aerophobetes bacterium Ae_b3a | reverse complement strand
TCAGCAACATTATCGGTAAGTTCCAGGAGGTCTAAAAGGTCCTCGCGAAATACCGGAAGATAAGCCCCCTCGTAGAGGATGAGTTGTGCCTCCCTGCGCACATCATCCGCCTTGCTCTCCAGCTCAATAGTTGCCGAGGTTTTTACTTGAAAATCCTCTTTATTCTCCTCCAGGTAGCAAGAGAAAGCTTCTTTCCAAGAATTTACTGCCTCTCCAACAACCTGCACATGTTTTTGAATAAGTTCCTGGACTTTTGTCTCTTTTTTAAAAAACATTTTCTATCTCCTCTTACCTGCCATTATTTTCTCCAAAGAATTGGATGTAATCTTACATTTACTAAATATTATATCATCTTTCTGCTTCATAGATAGCAATTATGTTATCGATTGGAATGTCCATCTGTAAATTATGAGAAGGAGCCAAGATAAAACCTCCTCCTTCCCCCAGGGTTTTGATATGAGAGTTTACTGTTCTTTTTATCTCATCAGGAGTGCCGAAAGGTAAAGTCTTTTGAATATCTATAGAACCATGGAAACATATATCTTTACCGAACTCCTTTTTAAGTTTTTTGGGATCCATACCTTTAGCTCGAGTTTGAATGGGGTTTAATATATCTAATCCTATTTCAATCAAATCTGGGATCAATTCTCTTACTCCGCCACAGGTATGAAGCATAGTCTTTAAATTGAATTTCTTAGCTAGATTAATTAAATCTTGTAAAGCTGGCTTGAAGAACTTTCGAAACATAGCAAGGCTGATAAGCAACCCATTCTCACTACCAAAATCATCTCCCAGCATAAATATATCTACATTTTTAGCTGCTGCCTCGAAGATTCGGCGGTTATGCTCTAAATGAAATTCTAATAACTTCGCTACCAGTGCTTCTACTAGTCCTGGATTCAATGCTAAGTCCATAAAGAATTTGTCCATCCCTCGAAGATACATAGCTAATTTAAATATACTGGCTCGAGTGGTCAATCTATCACCAGTACAAATAATGGCAAAATCCTTGTAGTTAAGACATTGTTTAAGAATTGATTCATAATTGAAGGCTCCTACATCAGGCCAAGAATGATTTTCGATTTCCTTCACACTATTTGCCCCTCCTAAGGGCGAGTTAATCACCTCTAGATAACTCCCCCTACCCCAGGTAATTTTTTTTCGCTTTACTCCCCAAATATCAATAAAGGTTCCATCGGAAAGCCTTTTATGCAAACTTCCATCAGGCTGTTCTTCGAAATCGGAACTAGTATAATCGGGTTTTACATAGCGGATGTCTATTTTGAGTTTTTCCAGAAGCTGTTCCTCGTTAACCAGTCCAAATTTCTCTAAGAGAGTCTCAGTAAGTTCTGGAACCGCCCAATAGTCAACCGGTATCCTGTCTGGTTGGCTATGAGCTACAGCTGTCAAAACCCTTTCTTTGGAATTCACTCTTTCACCCCAGCCTTAATTTGTCCTTTTCCTTACCAGCTTTAGAACAAAATCCAATCTACTCTCCCATTGGCTGTAAGCCTCACCTTTTCTTACAGACTATATTACCCTTGAGAAAACAGAGGTTAACCCTCCCCTCCAGACTTAATTCGAATCTTCATAAAAGCCTCAATGCAATAGTTCTTCAGGGAGAATACCATCCGGCGGTGTAATAAACCACAAGAATATGGGGAGGCAATATCAAACTCTTCATGGGAGGAATTTTTTCCTCTCGGGCGAATCTTTCCAATAAAACCTGAGCTACCCGAGACCAGTTCTGACCAGATACATTTCTTGGACGTTTTATCTTGTTTCCCTTTGCCCTTTATCTCGGTAGTAGTAAAAGATTTCTATCAAATCAATTTATCCTGTTGTCCCGGATTGCATAAAGCTGTTAATAAATTGTCTCCTAAATACAGCAAACATAAAGAAAAGTGGGATAATTACGACAATGGTAATAGCCATCGTCAACGTCCATTCAGCCCCGGTCTCACCCTTCAGCCCGAACAAGGCCAGCCCAATAGTTAAAGTTCTCGCTTTTGCCGTATCTGTAACAAGCATAGGCCAGAAAAATTCGTTCCAATGATATACGATGCTGATTACTGACAAAGCGACGATCATCGGTTTAATCAAGGAAATTCCGATATGCCAAATAAATTTTAGCCCCTGGCAGCCATCAATCTCCGCAGCATCGACAACCTCTTGGGGAATCTGTTTAAAAGCTTGTCTGAACAATAATACCGCGAGCGGTGATGAAAAATAAGGAAGTGCTATGGCAAGTTTCGTGTCCAAGAGACCTAGACTACTTACCAGCAGGTAGTTAGGAAGCAAAACACTTTGAGCAGTAATCATCAATTTCACCAGAACAATCATAAAGAGCAGATTCTTACCTTTGAATTCTAGCCTGGCGAATGCATAAGCAGCGGGAATTGCAATAATGAGCTGAACAACAAGTAAACCCATTACCACGACGACAGTATTCCAATAATAATTTGTAAACGGAGCTCGACTCCAGGCCTCTGCGATATTTGAGAACAAAGCAAAACGCTCTGGAATCAAGGAGAATGGACGGTAGAAGATCTCCGCTGGCCCTTTAATCGCCGTAATAATTATCCAGAAGAGAGGGATCACAATTATGGCTGAAGTTATGATTAGGACTAGGTTGGTCGTTACGTGGTTCTTCTCCATAAATATCCACACCTTATTTCTCGTCTGGCTACGCATAGTACACTTTCCTTTCCAGCAAGATAAAATAGAGCGCCGTCAGCAATAACAAAACAATGAAAAGAATACTGCTAATAGTAGAGGCAATATCGAGATGCCACCACCTAAAAGCTTCAGTGTAAAGGTAATAAATGATCAAATTGCTGGAATTAGCCGGCCCTCCTTCAGTCATAAGATAGACAAGATCGACACTTTGAATCGAGTGGATAATGGCCAAAAGGATGACAAAGAAAGTGGTGGAACTAATTAAAGGAAAAGTGAGATGTCGAAATTTTTGCCAACTGTTGGCGCCGTCTAATTCAGCCACTTCGTAAAGACTAGCGGGCAGATTCTGGAGGCCAGCCAAGAAGAGAAGAAAGTAATAACCCATATTTGCCCAGATCTGCACCACCATCAGAGATGGTAAAGCGAGTTCAAAACTGTTTAACCAGTTAACCTCAGCGCCTAGTAAATGGTTGAACAAACCCTGCCGAGGATTAAACAGCCAGATCCATATCAACGCTCCTACAGCTAGAGGTATAATATGAGGGTAAAAGAGCAAACTTTGGTAAAATCCCTTGAATTTTAAGTTCTTGTTCGCTAGCACCGCAAGAAACAGGGCAAGAGATACGCTGATAAAGACGGACCCAAAACTAAAAACTATATTATTTCTAACCACTTGCCAGAACAACGGCGTCGTAGAAACAGTGATGTAGTTCTCGATCCCGATAAATACCTTCTTTGAACCGATACCCCACTGAAATAAACTTAAATAGAACATTCTCGCGATGGGATAGTAGGTGAAAACAATTAAGAAGGTAAATAGCGGAATTAGGTATAGATAGGGTCTGATGACTGATTTCGTCAGTTTCGTTCGCTTTACTTTTTGGGAGTTTTTGACCATTCTTTCCCTCATCGTCATTTTCGAGGAACCAGTTGATAGTGCGTTAACTATAGAGACATAAAATTTCCGAGGTTAGACTGACTTATGTCCCTCATTGACTCAATGATGCAGTTCCTCCGGAGTGAGTTTTCATCAGGATGCTCACTCCGAAGGAATCTTTCAACTTTGACCTGTCACATTCACATTTCTGACCGATCTTATCCAGATTTCTTCAAAATCTGATCTATTTGACGTTGAGCTTTCTCGAAGGCCTGTCCTGGAGTTGCTTTTTGAAGCATGACAGTATCTAAGGCCTCAGAAATAATGGTCCTAATTTGGGAATTTTCATATACCATCATTTGTGGACGAGCGTAACGGAGTTGGTTTTTGGCCGTCAAAGCCTGAGGAAATTCTTTAAGGTATTCCTGCATTTGGGACGAATTCCAAGATTCTTCAAGAAGAGCAAGATATCCGCTCCCCAGGGACCATCTAGTAGCTATCTCTGTGGTTGAAGTGAACCACTTGACAAATTCCCATGCTGCTTCTTGATTTTTCTTAGGGATATCTTTGTAGATGGAGATCAATCCGCCACCTATTGGCACTGCAAACTTCTCCCTCCCAGGCAAAAAAGCGGTTCCCCAGTTAAAGCGAGCAGCGTCTCTCACAGAGCTTAAGCTTCCTGTTGAATTATACGTCATTGCCGTCTTACCAGCGATCAAATCCTGCACAACGACAGAACCCTTGGGTTCAAACGCCAGTACTTTCCACTTATTCAGCAAGTCACTCCAAAACTGGGCTGCCTCAATAGCCTTTTCATCGGTGAGAGTAACCTCGCCAAGTCCTCTTGCTAGTTCTCCTCCATTCTGCCACACAAGTGCCATAAAATACCATATATTCGACACTTGATATTCAATACCATATCGCTTTGTCACACCCCCTTCCATATCGGTGAGTTTAGCAGCGGCTACGGAAAGCTCAAACCACGTCTCTGGAGGGGAGTTGGGATCCAGGCCCACCTCTGTAAACAAATCTTTATTGTAGTAAAGGACAGCGGTGCTGCACTGAAACGGCATAGCGTAGAAAGTCCCTTCCACTCGGGAATTGTTAGTGAGAAGAGCCGGAACAAATCGATCGAGAAATGATTTACCCCCGGCCTCAGCAATAAAGTCATCTAGAGGAAGAAGAGCATCCATGTCAACCAGCATAAGAGTGTAGTCATTTCCCACCACAGCTATATCCGGCGGATTCCCACCGAGAACCATCATTTGAACGCGTTCTAAGGCAGGAACATATCCACCAGCGAAGATAGGTGTCACCCGTATGTCGGGATGTTGTTGGTTAAATTCTCCCACTAAGCCATCAATGAGTTGGCCCAATCGACCAGCAGCCTCAACCGGATAGACAAAGTTCAGATTTGTTTGAGCAAATCCGCTCCCTACTACCACGAACACCACCAAAACAACCGCTACAATCACTTTCAAAAAACTTAAAACCTTGATAATTTTCCTCATTTTACTCCTCCTTTTTGAATTTTGTTACTTTTTGACCTTCGATCTTCATAACACATTGTCTTCACATAGTTCTCCCCTCCTTTCTTACTTGAACTCTCTCAAAAGACCAAAACCTTTTTACCCCCTTTTTTAGAAAAAACATTAATTTACACCAGATTCATGGCGGATTACTCATCCATTTCCAGATTCCCATATCCACATCTTAACTCTCGCCATGCCGTCTCTATTCCAACATTTTTCTTGCTACTGTCAAGCCCCCCGGAAGCACATTATTCACATTCCGCCCTGTCCACTTCTGACTGCCGGATACTTCTAACATAAAGATTCCTTGGTAATTAATAGATTTAAGATCCCTGGAGAATTTCGACCAATCAATAATTCCCTCACCAGGAAGCCAGTGTCGATCTCCCTCACCATCGGTATCCTGAATGTGAAGTGCAATCAAATTCTTTCCGCAATCCAGAACATTTCTTGAAAGATCAACATTTTTTCTTCCAATAAAGATATGACCGGTGTCCAAACACAAGCCCAACTCGTCACTGTCTATCTTCTCAATTAATTTCACAAGGTTGGATATCTTAGATCCAAAATCCCATCCCCCTAAATATGGTACATTTTCTACTGCAATTCTTACTGCAAATCTCCTTGCAAAAAACGTTAGCTCTTGAATGGATTCCTCAATTCTATGTACCATTTGTGGGTAATCTTTCAAATCAGGAAACATTTGGTTAGAATGGGGGTGAATGCTCACTATCTTTCCTCCCAATTTCGCACACAGTTCAATGGATTTTTTTATAACCCGGATAGAATGTTTCCTGTATTCCTCATCCAGTGATGCGATGTTAACATAAGTAAAGGGCGCATGCAGTGAATATGGCTGAAGATGGAGCTCCTTTAGCAAACGTTTCAGTGACGAAACATTAGGAAATACTGTTGGATCAAAATGCGCCTTATCTCCCCATATTTCTATGTAAGAATAGCCGGCCTTGGCAATCTCTCTTAGTACTTCTGTCAGCGGTCTCCAAAAGTACACCCAGGTAGATATGCCAATGTGTGCGGTTTTATTACCGAGTTCTACTGACAATTACTCTCTCCCCTAAAATTTGTCGCATCCCTTGAACTTTCTTACTCATACATTACATCTTTTTATCTTCATCAGTAGACAAACTGTAGCTAACCATTTTAAAAAGTAGTAGATAATTTTCCCCTATTCACCTTAATAGCTCTTCCAGTTTCCCTATATTGTAAACAGCCTTCTCCTTCATTCTTATGGCAAGATTAACATACAGGGCCTCTATTATACTAAGCTGTGCTACCCTGGCAGCCATAGCAGCAACACGAAAGATAATCTCGCGAAAAGAAGTAATCAGTTTGATATCGGCAAATTTAGCCATAGGAGAGTTAATATAGTTGGTAATACATATAATAGTAGCACCGTTCTCTTTGGCTAATCTAAGGGGCTTGAGTGTATCTTCAGTGCTTCCACTATGTGAAACTCCCAGAGCCACATCCCCTCTTTTTAAGGATAGAGCTAATCCTATTTGCAGATGGGGATCGCCAGAGGAAACACAGGGAACACCTAAATAGAGAAAACGGTGAAATGCTTCTTCGGCTATTGGGGCAGAGGTACCTACTCCACAAAACAGAACTTTCTTTGCTTTAAGCAAAGCCTGTACCGCCTTATCCATTTCAGTATCATCCACCATTTTTAAGGTATCATGTAATCCCTGTATATTAGCGTGGAAAACTTTCTTTGTTACCTCAGCTGAACCATCTCTTGACTGGATATCTTGATGAATATATTGAACCTGAGATACCAGATCCTGAGCCAGGGAGATTTTCAGCTTACCATAACCTCTATACCCAACAGATCTACAAAACCTTACCACAGTTGACTCAGCCACCCCGCTCCTTCTAGCAATATCTTTTACAGGAAGGTGTATAATTTCTTCCGGTTTTTCCAATATTACATCAGCTATCTTCTTTTCAGCCGAAAACAGAGAAGGATAAGCTGAACGAATCTTGGCCAGACAAGGTTCTTCTTTGTCAACTCTGATACTAGCTTTACTCATATTCATCGACCTTTTAGTAAGACTCATCAAATGCCCCTGACTGATAAAACAAAATTCCTTTGTTAACATTATTAAAAGAACTTTATTTTATTCTATAACATTTAAAAAAAATGTCAACCCTCAAACACCTCAAAACACCCTCCTCCCTCACCCCAAATCTTCTTTTCTTATCTCTCTCACTTTTTTTGTCAGGAATTAGAATTGGAGGGATGATAACCTACCTTTTGGGGGTTAAATTAGGATTCTGAGACAGAACTTACCCCCTCACCTTAATCCTCTCCCCACAGGGGAGAGGCGGCTCTTGGAGGATATGGCTCAGCACAACAATACCTTAAAATACCCAATGGAACAGACATCGAAAGAGATCAGCAAAGATTTCACTGATCTAGATGATATCAAAATTATTGGCAATTTAGAAGAAATGAAGTCTGATTAAGGATGGAAGGCTTAAGTATTAATCACTCCCTAGCTTCTCCTGTTCTCTCTCACCCAGCGGGCATACTCCTTGATGCCTTCTTCTACGCTGTAACGGGGACGAAATCCTAGCTCTTTTTTGGCAATAGATATATCCAGGGTTTCTCCGCGAGGGAAGAGCTTTCCCGGACCTATCTTTACCGATGTAGGTTTATCACTATATTTTTGAGCCAGGCGGACCATCTCTAGAAAAGAGACTGGTTCTTCGGAACAGATGTTTACTGTTTTGTATTCGGGATTCTCCGCTTGATAGAGGAGATAAGTTCCCCAGGCAATATCTTCAATATAGGTAAAGCCCAGTCTTTGGTCGGCACCCTTTTCTAGTTTTAGATTTGGAAGACTCTCCAGCGGCCCTAGAAGACTCTTGAAGAGCTGAGTTTGCTCTGAGGGAAGTCTTCCCGGACCAAAGAAAAAATATGGCCGAACAATCCTAAAGTCAAGACCGAAATGATTCTCATACTGCTGGCCAATGAGCTCGCTAGCTGCCTTGCTTGCTCCATATAAGTCACCCGGATGAAGAGGATGGGTCAGTTCACCGGGTCTATCTTTTGCTTCCCCATATACTGCTCCTGAACTTACATAGAGAAATTTATTAATCTTAAAGAGTCTTGCCAGTTCAAGCATATTAATTGTTCCCCTCAGGTTTAGATCAAGACCATAATAAGGATTACCGTAAAAAGAAGGGTCAGCCGTTATAGCCACAGTATGGATAACTCCCTCAATTTTATCCTTATATTGGATGAATATTTCCACTAATTTAGAAAAATTAAGCACATCAGCCTGAATAAAGGTGATCCTTCCCTTTACTTTCTTAAGATAATCAAGATCTTTGTCTATTGTGTCAAGAGCTATAACTTGCTTGTCCTGGCTGGCAAATTGATGGGCGAGCCAGGATCCTAATTGTCCATAACCTCCGGTGATAAGAACAGCCATTATCCTACTCCTTTTATTTAGTGAATCGTATTTCGTATTGCGTATGTCGTATATCGGCAGGAGATTTTAAGACGCACAACTAGCTTATTGTTTTTTATCGATGAAATATGAACCAAGAACTATTCTGGAAGGATGTCTTTCAGTGCAAAACTACTCTTCAGCAAATACTCTATTCTGGAATCAATAACACTTTACATCCCTCTCCTGAGAGTGCTGTTTTGAAAGCTTCATCAAAATCGTGCAGGGAAAAGCGATGAGTAATTATCGGCTCTAAATCTAGTTTTCCTGAGGATAAAATACGCTCTGTTTTGTCCCAGGTATCCCATATTTCTCGCCCAAATAAACCCATAATTTGAACCTCTCTAAAGACAATGTCTGAAGAAGGCTTAAGAGATAGAGGGTTATCTGTCTGGCCAAGAACAATTATTTTGCCTCCCAACCGTACATACTTGAAAGCCTCTTTTAAAGCTTCAATATTGCCAGAAGCCTCAATTATCACTCCAGCTCCTCTACCATAATTTTTGGTTATATCTTTGACTTTTTCTACTACTGAGTTTGTTTTGGGATTAATAAGATGAGTCGCTCCCATTTGTTTGGCGATGTTTAATCTTTTCTCATTGATGTCTATAGCAATAATTATTTTTGCTCCCATTATCTTAGAAATACCAACGGCAAACTGCCCAATAGGGCCAGAGCCTATAACTACTACTGCCTCTTCTTCAACCTCTCCCTTTTTCACCGCCCGAAAAGGAATCCCCATTGGCTCCAGAAGAGAGCCATAATCAAAAGATATATTATCAGGTATCCTTCGGGTAGATACCTCGGGAATGAGAGAATATTCAGCAAAGCAGCCATTTATAGTATGTCCGAAAAGCTCCATATTTTCACAGGTATGGGCACGATTATGCTGACATTGCCAACAATTTCCACAGGAAACATGCGTCTCTCCTGCTACTTTGTCCCCTATTTTTATCCCTCTAACTTCTCTACCTACCTCTACTACCTCACCACAACATTCATGGCCGGGAATAAAGGGAAGAGACTTGACTATACTCTCGCACCAGGGAAGCCACTTATAAATCTTTAAATCCGAGCCACATATGGCAGCAGCTTTAATCTTTACCAGCACATCTTTCTTGCCTACTTCAGGCAAAGGAAAATCCTGATATACAAGACCTACCTCTCTTTTAATCTTAACAACTGCTTTCATCTTCTCTCCTTTGTTGCTTAATTCTATCTCTTCATTCTTGCTTTGTCAAACCGACAACGCCTTTCAAGCTCTCTGTGCCTGCCTAAAATTTGACAGACACCTAGAATATCCTAAAATACACAGAGAGCAGATTGAACTAAGAAAATCTAGAGGCGGCAATCTAAGATGCCTTTGTATCGATATAAATGCACTCAATGTAAAGAGGAATTTACCCGATTAGTCAGTCTCGCTAATGGTGATAAAATCAAATGCGAAAAATGTGGCAGTTGCGAGGTTAAAAAACTCCTCCCCAGATTCATCAGCGGCAGAACAGAAGAGGGCGCCCTAATAGGAGGAAACAGCTGCTCCACCTGTCAGGCATCAAGCTGCACTAGTTGTGGTAGATAAATAGAATAATTTAGGAAAAATGAAAAGATGGATTTATGGGCAAGTAGATTCAGTGAACCAATGGACAAACTGGTAAAGGAATTCACCTCCTCTATTAACATAGATAAAAAATTATATAAATATGATATAGCGGGAAGCATCGCTCATGCCAAGATGCTTTCTCAGTGCGGAATTATCAAGAAAAGAGAAGCTGAAAGAATCACTCAAGCTTTAGATAAGATAAAGAAAGATATTGAAAGGGGAAAAGTTGATTTTAGCCAAAAAGAGGATATTCACCTGGCCATAGAAGAAGAACTAATCAAAAGAGAGGGAGAGATAGGTGAAAAACTACACACGGCCAGATCCAGAAACGACCAGATAGCCCTGGATGAAAGACTCTATCTCAGGCAAGAGATAAGCGAAATTATTGATCTAATTAGCACTTTTCAGGGAACTCTCCTTGGGACAGCTGAAAAAAATCTAAAGGTAATTATGCCCGGCTATACTCATCTACAATATGCTCAGCCTATTTTCTTCTCTCATCATCTTCTTGCTTATTTCTGGATGCTAGAAAGGGATAGGGAACGACTCAGAGATTGCTACGGGCGAGTTAATGTAATGCCATTGGGAGCAGGAGCTCTGGCAGGAACATCTCTACCTATTGACAGAGAATATGTAGCCAAATTACTTAATTTTCCTAAAATTAGTGAAAACAGTCTGGACACAGTAAGCGATAGAGATTATATTATGGAGTTTTTGTCGGATGTGACTCTTTTAATGATGCATCTATCTCGTCTTTCTGAGGACATTATTCTCTGGTCAACTCCTCTCTTTTCCTTTATTGAAATAAGTGATACCTTTGCCACTGGTTCAAGTATTATGCCCCAGAAAAAGAATCCTGATGTGGCTGAACTCATTCGGGGGAAGACAGGAAGAGTCTATGGCTCCCTTATCTCTCTCCTTACCTCTATGAAGGCTCTTCCATTGTCCTACAACCGAGATATGCAGGAGGATAAACCTCCCTTACTGGAAAGCATAGAAATAGTGAAAACAAGTCTAAAGCTCTACCCTAAAATGTTGGATAGAATAAAAATAAATAAAGAGAATATGAGAAAGGCGGCAGAGAAGGGATTTTTTGCCGCTACCGACTTAACGGACTATCTGGTAGAAAAAGGCGTTTCTTTTAGAAAAGCATATCAAATCATCGGAACTATAGTTAAGGGATGTCTCAAGCAAGGTAAAAGTTTGAAAGAATTAAGCTTAGAAAATTACCAAAAATATTCCTCTCTCTTCCAAAAAGATGTCTTTGAAAGAATAAAGCTGGAATCGTGTGTATTTAATAAAGAATCAGCCGGAGGAACAGGGAAGAAAAGCCTGGCCAAACAAATAAAAGAAGCTAGAGAGAAGCTGGAAATAGTGTTTAGCGGATAGCGCATGGCGTTTAGTGGAGACAAAAAGCTTGGGGGAAAACATTTCTCTGAGTTCAGAAAAAGGAGTACCAATGAATCGTAGCAAATATTTTACCTATCAAAGGGGAGAGCTTTTCTGTGAGTCAACTCCAATCTCAGAAGTTGTGCAAAAGCTAGGAACTCCTCTTTATCTTTATAGCTATCATAGCTTAATTAATAACTACAGGAAGGTTAAAAATGCCTTCGCAAAGCTCTCTCCTTTGATTTGCTATGCTTTGAAGGCTAACGGTAACCTCACTATCTCCCGGCTGTTAGCCCGGGAAGGTGCAGGATGCGACATTGTCTCAGGAGGTGAGCTATATAAGGCTCTTCGGGCTGGGTTTTCTCCGCAGAGGATAGTCTTTGCTGGACCGGGAAAAAATGAAAAGGAGATAGAGTACGCCTTAAAGGAAAATATCTTTATATTTAATGTAGAATCAGCATCGGAGCTGAAGCTCATAAAGCAGATAGCTCAGCGAATGAGTTGTACTGCCAGGATATCCCTGCGTATAAACCCTGATGTAGACGCAGAAACCCATCACTACATCACCACCGGTAAAAAGGAAAACAAATTTGGCCTTGGTTTTGATGAGGCAGAAAAGCTTTATCTTAATATTAAGGATTCATCTCTACTGGAGCCTGCAGGAATTCATCTTCATCTTGGCTCCCAGATAAGCAGTCCTGAGCCCTATCTTGGAGCTCTGGAAAAAATACTGGATTTCCTCGAACTACTCAAAGATAAGGGTCTAAACCTAAAATATATAGACGTAGGAGGAGGATTTGGCATAAGCTATAAAGAAGGAAAGCTTCCCTTAAACATTAAAGAGCTAGCAGAAAAAATCCATTCATTAATAAAAAATAGTGGGATGAAACTCATCCTGGAGCCGGGGAGATTTCTGGTAGGACCTGCTGGGAGCTTGATTACCGAGGTTCTCTATAAAAAGAATAGAGGAGAAAAGATATTCATCATTACGGACGCAGGGATGAATGATTTAATCAGACCATCCCTTTATGGAGCCTTCCATCAGATAAAAAAGTTAAAAGAGCCTTATAATAAAGATTCTCTGGAGGTGGTAGATGTAGTAGGTCCCATCTGTGAGTCAGGAGACTTCTTTGCTAAGGATAGAAAGCTTCCCTTCATCAAAGAAGGAGAATATCTGGCTATAATGGATGCAGGAGCCTATGGCTTTAGTATGAGCTCCTCTTACAATGCCCAACCAAGACCATCAGAGGTGCTAATAAAAGATGACCGCTGGTGGATAATTCGAGAAAGAGAGACTTACCCGGACCTTATTAGAGGCGAACACATACCTGACGAACTATTCTCTTCTTAAGAAAAGCTCAGGCTCTTAAACATACTAAAACATATTATACCAGGAGGAAAAGAGATGAAATTTCAGGGATGTTTTGTGGCCATTGTTACTCCTTTCAAGGGAGGAGAGTTAGATGAAGAAGCTTTGAGAAAGCTTATACAATTTTGTCTGGAAAAAGGAGTAGATGGAATTGTTCCTTGTGGAACAACGGGTGAATCACCCACTTTATCCTTTGGCGAGCACAAGCAAGTGATTAAAATAGCCATTGAAGAAGCCAGGGGGAAAGTCCCTATAATTGCGGGAACGGGTTCTAATAATACTAGCGAGGCAGAGGAGTTAACCAAATATGCTAAAGAGACAGGCGCCGATGCTGCTCTGGTAATTACTCCCTATTATAATAAACCCACTCCCAAGGGTATGCAAGCCCATTTTAGCAAACTGGAAGCCATTGGTCTTCCCATTATCATCTATAATGTTCCTTCCCGCACCGGGATAAACATTCCTCCTGCCACTGTAGCTACATTAAGCAGACTCAAAAATATAGTAGGAATCAAGGAAGCAAGCGGAAATATGGACCAAGTTTCCAGCATTATTTCTCTCTCTGAGCCTGACTTTACTGTTCTCTCAGGAGACGATTCCCTTACCCTTCCTATTCTCTCCTTGGGCGGAGGTGGAGTGATATCGGTGGTAGCCAACATTATACCAGAAGAGATAACCCGAATGATAGGGGCTTACCTTAGAGGAGAGAGCAAGAAAGCAAAGGAGCTTCACTACAAAACCTATCCTTTATGCCGGGCAATGTTTATCGAAACGAATCCTCTTCCAGTAAAAACAGCCTTAGCTCGTCTGGGAATGCTCAAAAAAGAGTGGAGGCTTCCCCTGGATGGCATGCAAAAAGAGAACGAGGAAAAATTAGAAAAGGCTCTCCTCGATTATGGACTACTCTAATTTTAGCGTTTAGCGGGTAGCGTATAGCGTTTAGTGGATACTCCTGATTTCCGAGGACCATCTTCCTCCTTGAAACCTGAAACATTTCACATTTTACTGGCCAATCAACCACTTACTCTCCGCTATCCGCTGGTATTACGCGATACGCATCAGGCACGACGCAATACGAGATAGTAATGAAGAGCATATATCTTGATGCATCTATTCCTTCTGCCTTTTGTGAAAAATCGCAGCTAGAGAGACGTAAGATTACCAGAAAGTGGTGGAATAATGAAATCAGCCGATATGAAGTGCTGGTTTCTCGTCTCACTATCGAAGAAATAGAGGCGCTGAAAACAAAAGAAAAGAGAGAGGCCATCCTCTCTTTGATTCAAGACTTTCCTGTTTTGGAAAATTCACCGCTGGCCGAGCGAGTAGCCAAAAAATATATTGAGAAAAAGATTATACCTCCTAATGCCTTCAACGATGCCCTTCATCTTGCTATAGCTGTAGTCAACAAAAAAGATATCCTCTTAAGCTGGGATTTTGCTCATCTAGTTAACTCAAAAGTGGAAAGAAAAGTAAACGCTTATAATCTCATCAGTGGTTATTCTCGTATAAGAATTGTGAGCCCACAAGACCTGATGAAAGAAGCAGATTAAATTGATTTCGGTATGTTCGAGATTCTTCTGAAGAAAGTTAAATGAAAGCAGAGCTATCTCCAATAATGGATGCGAGAGAAAAAAATCCCTTCTTGCAAGCCGCAGGAAATTCTACTAGATATAGAAGAGAGAAAATTCATGAGAGGAAATAAGTCAGAGCAAAAGTACATCTCCATCCTGAAAAAAATGGATGGTAATAAAAGAGTGAAAATAGGTGCTGAGCTATACGAAATGGCCCGTAAGATTGTGCTGTCTTCTATCAAGAACAAAAACCCTGGTATCTCTGAAGAGCAATTAAATAAGATGTTGAAAGAAAGGATGCAGCAGTGACCCAAGAGGAAGTATTACAAATAGTAATTGCTACTCTGGAAAAGAATAATATTCCCTATATGCTTACAGGTGCAATAGCAGTAAATTATTATGGCCGTCCAAGGTTGACCCATGGTGTTGATATTATACTGAATATTGAGAGAAAACATATTCAGAGCATTGTTGATGCTTTTCATCAAGAATTCTATATCTCCCTAGAAGGTATTGAAGATGCTATTAGACATCGGACCGCCTTCAATATAATCCATAATGAAACAGGTCTTAAAATAGATTTTTGGATGCTTACAGATGAGGAATATGATAAGACACGTTTTTCTCGGAAAAAGAGACAGACAATTTTTGATAGAGGAATGCATATCTCTTCGGCAGAAGATATTATTCTCATAAAACTCCTCTGGTACAAGAACTCCACCTCAGAAAAGCATATCATAGATGCTGAGGGCATTTTACAGGTACAGGGAAACTCCATAGATAATAACTATCTAATAAAATGGGCCGAAAAGCTAAGTGTCAGGGGAATACTAAAGAAATTGTTAAAAACAGCGTAGATTCTGTATGGAAAGTCATTTTCCGAATTTAATAAAGATTTTCCGAAACAGAACTCTTAAAAAACTTTGCAGTTTGAAACAAAAAATGATTAAGAATCCTGATATCTTAGAGAAGTCCGAAAGAGAATTAATAAAAAAAATTATCTTTCAAGCAAGCATTAGCTATCTTTGAAGAGATCTCAAGTCAAAGTCATGACAAATTAATTTCTTTCCGAGTCCCATAAGGTCTGAAACATTTCAATTCCGCCCACAGGGAATTTTGCTGGGTATAGGAGTAGAATATAAATGTATTATGATGATATTTACATGAAAGACACGGAACCTGCCACTAGAGTTAACGAATATTCCGCTAGAATTATAGAATTTTGCGAAGAAGATATCTATTTAAGCGAGGAAGTAGAAAAAGAAAGAGAAAAATTCTTCACGTCCAGGCTAGAAACCTATTATCCAAGCTCCCAAGAGAAGGAATTCGCTGAGCTTCGCTTTGCGGACTATTTTCTTTTCTCATATTCCTCCAGCCACTACAAAATGACTCCTCTTGAAGTATTCTTATCCAGAAAGCTATCCGGCCTTAATAAAGAAGATAAGGAAATCTATTCTGGCTTTAAGTCTCATATTCATAGCGCATTTGAAGTTTTGAAAGTCATTGTGGGGTCACACTTTATAGCCAGGAATCTATCTTCCAATAAGGTCTATAAGGTAAGAGAGAATAGAGCAACCTATCAAATGGAAGAGGGAAATATCATTATTGCTAGGATTCTTCCTTATGAGGAAGACTACGCATTATCACATATCAATCTAGTTGTTCCGAGAGCTGCCTCTTATCTGGTAAAAAGGGAATGGAAGCGGATGATAGCCAAGGATAAAAAGGGACCCGACCCTATTACATTAGAGAGAGTCTTTCACCAGGGAAGAAAAAGAGTAGTAGAAAATGACCTGGAGATGGTGGAGAAAAAACTGAGGAGAACATTAAAAAAGAATTTAGGCAAAAAAGCACCCACAATAAGACAGCTCAGAAAAAGGATAAATGAGAGTACCTATTCTATGGACATTCTTAAGGAACTCATAGAGAAGATGAGTTTCTCCAGTACCGAGCAGTTAATACAATTTCAAGAGCTCTTTAACGCATTTTGGAATCTTTCTTCTCGTGATGAATTCGGTGGCAAATCGCCCCAGCAAAAAGCGGAGGAAATGAGGGGCCCCCGGGAAAGAGAGCTCATTCCCGATCTCATAAGATATGTTACCTCAACAGTTAATCCAGATAAGTTCTCCAGTAAGAAAGACTTACAGAAAAAAATAGAAAAACAAAAAAAGAAATGGCTTTCAGAACCTCAGCCAGAGCTCAATTATATGAGTCCCTGGGAGGTTATCTTGAATGAAAGGAAAAAATTAGGAAATCCTCGCAAGGATTTTTCTATTAGTATAAGTGTAACTCCCATATCCGCTGGTTCAAAAATCAAAACCAGTCTGGATGATATAACCCCCGAGAATACTTCTCTCATTGAAGACCTTGAGGTTTTCCTCGACTATTTTGAAAAAAACAGAGTTAAGGTTACTCCAAAAAATAAATGGGTTCCTTTTAAGCACATCAAAGCAATAGAGAAAGATTTTGAATATAAGGATGGTTTTATATTTTTGGGTAAAGAAGAAGAAAGGGGAGAAGAGCCCCGCAAGCGTTATATACACTTTATAGATACAATCTGCCGAACAGAAAGATTTATTCACTTGGATGAAAAGAAAAAAATAAATTTGAACAGAGCTCGAATAAAGAAGTTTCAACAAAAATCCTATGGAGAAAGACTTTTCCGGCTTCTTTGTGTGTGGGTCGAGAAAATAGACTGGAGAGAACTTCAACTAGCAGGTTTTTTGGACTATGA
The DNA here is from genome assembly GCA_005223095.1 of Candidatus Aerophobetes bacterium Ae_b3a. Lineage (GTDB taxonomy): Bacteria > Aerophobota > Aerophobia > Aerophobales > AE-B3A > AE-B3A. The sequence continues at coordinate 20,305 of NJBQ01000013.1, read as the reverse complement.
ATGTGAGATGCATCAAAAACACTTCATAACTTTTCTCTATCATTTGCAGCGTCTTAAGACAGAGGAAAAAATCACTCCTAAACAACTAGTAAATAAACTCTACGGCTCCAAGATAAAGACGATTGAATTTAAAGGAATCCCTATGTACCATATAACTAGTTCTCTTAGAACAATACTCCTCTATTACCTTAATCGGCTGGGAGTAATTGATACTGAGGGAGAGGAAATTGTAGAAGGAATGGGGATATTTAGCATTAAGAAATTCTGGATAACCCCTATCGGCAGAAAATTAATTAATCGGCTAATAGAATATTTTATTAAAAAAGGGAGAATAAAAGTTTAATGAAGAAGACTATCTATATCTTCTCCAGTGGTGAGCTTCATCGAAAGTAGAATACTCTCTATTTTGAAAGCAAAGAGGGAAAACAAAAAAACCTTTGCATTTGAGGAAAAAATTGGTTTGTAGTCTACCTATAAGGGATTGAAACTGACCCTACAAACCTGCCTTGAACCTCCCAAAGAAGCCAACAATTAAGCAAATAGATAAATAAAATAGAGCAATGAAGAAAAAAATTTCTAGGCAATGTGAGTTATTTCCTGTGGATAATGTGGATAATTCTGTTGATAACTATCCTGTAAGGATTAGAGTGTTTTTTCTTTCTTTGGGTTTATAGAAAGGACTCCCGGGTTTTTCTCTTGAGAAAGTGACCATTCATCAGCTATTTCATCTGTGGATATTTTTGAGAAGAAATCTCTTCGAGAAAACTTTACAAAAAGCAGGAAATATGCTATTATAATCCAAAAGAGGGGGAAAGTATTTGATTGATTTACATATCCATAGTTTTTTTAGTGATGGAGAACTCTCCCCAGCAGAAATAGTACAAAGAGCAAAAAACAAGGGATACAGAGTTTTGGCCATTACTGACCATATCGATTCCTCAAATCTGGACTGGGTGGTCCCGCGTATTGCTGACTTCTGTGAGGAGATTAACAGTCTAGTAGAAGGAATTAAAGTCGTTCCTGGCGCAGAATTAACTCATCTACCACCCAAGTTAATTGATAGGCTAGCCAGAAAAGCCCGAAAAGAAGGGGCTAGGATAATCCTTGTGCATGGAGAGACTATAATAGAGCCAGTCCCACCGGGAACTAACAGGGCAGCATTAGAGGCAGAAATAGATATTCTGGCCCATCCAGGGCTAATCTCGCAGGAAGAGGCCAATACAGCTCAAAAAAGAGGAGTCTATCTGGAGATAAGTAGTAGAAAGGGACACTCTCTGACTAACGGATGGGTAGCGAAATTAGCCCGAGAAACTGGAGCGAAATTAATTTTGAATACCGACGCCCACAGCCCAGATGACTTTATAAGCACTGAGCAAGCAAGAAAAACTTTGCAAGGGGCAGGATTATCTCTAGAAGCAAGAGAAAAGGTAATAAGAAACTCAGAGGAGTTACTTAAAGAGAGAAACATCTAGCAAACGAGCACAGAAAAGAAGGATTTCCTTTGAAAAGAAATAAAAGATTCTTAGTCATTATCGTCATCCTCAGCTCAATTATAGGACTCTTTCTGTTTGCAAGAGTTCAAGGGGGCGATTTTCTCTCCGAGCTAGGACCTTTAATTGCGGCTTATCGCTCTATTCAGAATGAATACATAGAAAAAGTTGAGCCATCCCAATTGATGCAGGGGGCTATCAAAGGAATGATTGAATCTCTAGAAGACCCTTATTCGCATTGGATGAATGCCGAAGTCTATGAAGAAATGAAGCAAGAGAAAGAGGGTGAATTTGGAGGAGTAGGAATACAAATCACCATTGAAGATAATTTTCTTACCATAATTTCTCCCCTGGAAGGAAGCCCTGCCAGCAAGGTTGGACTTGAGCCTAGAGATAGAATTATAAAGATAAATGAAGAATCGGCAGAAAAAATAACTCTTACAGAAGCTATGAGAAAATTACGGGGTGAACCAGGAACTGAAGTAAAGATGACCATACAGAGAAGACAAGAAAAAAATCCTCTGGAGTTCACCATCACCAGAGCTATTATAAAGTTCCCCAATATTAAAGAAAAAACTTTCAAAGAAAATATCGGATATATTAAAATCGTTGGCTTTACCAATGAAAACACAGCCGAGGATTTAAGAGAAGCTCTTATTAGACTCAAAACTATGCAGGTAGAGGCGCTTATTCTCGACTTAAGGTATAACCCCGGTGGTCTTCTCACTCAAGCAGTAGAGGTAGCGGATGAATTCCTCTCCTCGGGAGTTATTGTCTCTATTAAAGGGCGAGATTCTTCTCAAAACCAGGTCTATTCCGCTCATCAGCAGGGAGAAGGACAAAATATACCGCTGATTATACTAATTAACCAGGGAAGCGCCAGTGCATCAGAAATTGTGGCTGGTGCAATTAAAGAAAATAAGAGAGGGATCTTATTGGGAGAAAAGACCTTTGGCAAGGGAACAGTACAGGCAATAATCCCTATAAATAAAGAGGGAGCCATAACTTTGACCACAGCTAAGTATTACACTCCCTCAGAAATAAGCATAGAGGGCGAAGGAATTGAACCTGACATAAAAGTAGAGGCTTTCAAACCTACTGAAGAAGAAAAGGAAATATTAGTTAAATTAAAAGAATCTAAACTGATTGAAGAATTTCTCATTCAATATCCTTATTGGGAACAGGCGAATCTAACTTCTTTGAGAAGCGAATTAGAAGAGGAAGGAATTACAGTAGAGAAGGAGTTTCTGCAAAGATTCCTTCGGCAAGAAGACGAGAATAAGGATAATGATATTCTTAATGACCCACAACTTCTGGAAGCCATAGAAATACTGGGAAACTGACCAGAAAAAGGGAGGGTTTGCCTGATAGAAGAATATGAAGAAAAAATCACACAAGTTTTTTTACATAGCAATAATAATCGTTCTTTGTATAATAATAGCAGGGCTTTTTCTTCAACTTAGAATCTCAACCTATCAAAATGATTTCTTACAGATAGACTTAAAGGTAAAAGAGCTCACAAAAACACTGAATTTACCTTTAATAAAAGAAAAAGAGATAAGAGGAAGGTTTTTTCTGCCCCAGCTTCAACAAGAAAAAACCCTGAGCATCCCCTTTGACTATCCTCTGGACAAGCTACTCCTTCAGATACAAGAAGAACTCTCTCTAAGGTTGGTAAAGATTCATCAGCTGGAAGAGGAAGACTCAAAAGACCAGTACCAGATTCTAGCTAAGGTTGGTTCTGAAAGTAGAATCACTCATACTCTAAGGTTTATTCTCAAAAAGATCAAGATTGCTCTTCTTATTGACGATTTCGGATACTCAAAAGGCGAGATAGTAGATGTCTTTTTAGAAGATTTGAATATCCCCTTTACTATCTCTGTAATCCCGGGGACCCCCCAGGCAAAATCAGTAGCAGAGCAGGCTCATAAGAGTGGAAAGGAAGTCATCATACATCTTCCTATGCAACCAAAGGGTGAATTTAACCCTGACTACAAGTGGATAATTCTGGATAGGATGAGTGAGGAAGAAATCAAATCAACTATGAAGGAAGCCAGGAAGGACATTCCCTATGCCGTAGGTTTAAATAACCATATGGGCTCTCTCATTACCTCTGAAGAAAGGCCCATGAGGGCTTTACTTAAGGCAGTGAAACAAGAAGACCTATTCTTTGTTGACAGTAGAACAAGTCCTGATTCAATAGCTTTTGCTCTAGCTCAAGAAATGGGTGTAAAGTCTACCTCCAGACAAGTCTTTCTGGACAACGAAAAAGATATAGATTATATCAAGGGTCAATTCCAACAGCTTATTTCTTCAGCCAAGGAAAAAGGTAAAACACTGGGGATGGGACATATAGACATAACTACAGCCCAGGCCCTAAAGGAGATTGCGGCCAGTTTGGATGAAAGAAAAATAGAGTTAGTATATGTATCGGAGATAGTTAACTAAAATGGTACAGAGAGTTACATACAGTCTTGATTTTGAGAAACCTATGCTGGAATTAGAGCATAAAATTGAAGAATTAAAAGGATTGGCTAATAAAGAGGGTTTAGACTTCAATGAAGAGATATCCCGTCTTCAATCCCGCCTGAAAAAACTAGAAGAAGAGACTCTCGCTCATCTTACCCCCTGGCAAAAAGTGCAATTAGCACGGCACCCTAATCGTCCTAAATCATTAACTCTTGTCCACTTGATATTTGATGATTTCCTGCCTCTGCATGGAGATAGACTTTATTCTGAAGACCAGGCCATTATAGGGGGACTGGCTAGAATAGAGGAAGAAAGAGTGGTCTTTATAGGACATCAAAAGGGAGAATCAATTAAAGATAATCTTTCCAGAAATTTCGGTATGGCGCATCCAGAAGGATATAGAAAAGCTCATAGATTGATGAACCTGGCAGAAAAACTGCATCGCCCTATTCTTACCTTCATTGATACGCCAGGGGCCTACCCTGGGATTGAAGCAGAGGAAAGAGGACAGGCTGAAGCTATCGCAGCTAATCTGGAGAGAATGTCTCAATTACAGGTGCCCATTTTGGTAATCATAATTGGAGAAGGGGGCAGTGGGGGAGCTCTGGGAATTGGAGTGGGAGATAGGATTTTGATGTTAGAAAACGCCGTTTATTCAGTAATTACTCCGGAGGGATGCGCCGCTATTCTCTGGAAAAATCAGGAAAAAGTAGAAGAAGCAGCTAAAGCCCTTCGTCTTACTTCCCAGGACCTATTTAATTTAGGACTAATAGATGAAATCATTCCTGAACCCAGAGGCGGAGCTCACAAAGACCCAGAACAGACAGCTCTCAATATCAAGGAGAGAATAATCAAACATTTAGAGGAGCTAAAAAAAATATCTCCTACAGAAGTAGTGGAAAAAAGATATAAGAAATATAGGGGAATAGGAAAATTTAAGAGAGGGTAGAGATGGAAAAAAAAGAGGAATATGGTGCACAACAAATCCAAATTTTAAAAGACTTGGAGGCAGTGCGCAAAAGGCCCAGTATGTATATTGGCAGTACCGGCCCGCGGGGATTGCATCATCTGGTGAGCGAAGTAGTAGATAATTCCATTGATGAAGTCCTGGCTGGTTTCTGTAAAAAAATAAAGGTAGTCATTCATTCTGATAATAGTATTACTGTCACCGATGACGGAAGGGGAATTCCTGTTTCTGCTCATCCTGTTTATAAAAAACCAGCCCTGGAGCTGGTAATGACCTTCCTGCATGCGGGAGGAAAGTTTGACAATAAAATTTACCGGGTAGCGGGAGGACTCCATGGAGTAGGGGTATCGGTGGTAAACGCTCTTTCGGAATGGCTCGAGGCAAAAGTTATTCGAAAGGGAAAAACCTGGCAACAGCGGTATGAGCAAGGCAAACCGGTAACCAAAGTAGAATGTATAGAAAAAAACTCTTCTCATAAAACCGGAACAGAGATTAGTTTTAAACCAGATGAAGAGATTTTCGAGTCCATAGAGTTTGACTGGGAAAGAATAACCCGCCGTTTGCGCGAACTGGCTTTTCTAAATCAGGGGCTAAGGATAGAGGTAAAAGATGAAAGGAGCCAGAAAAGAGAAATTTTTAGATACGAAGGAGGAATTAGGGCCTTCGTAGAACACCTCAATAGAAACAGAGAAGTCCTATTTCCCGAGCCCATTTATATTAAAGGAGAAAAGGGAGACGTAAGCCTGGAAGTAGCTATCCAATATAATCAAAGCTTTATCCAGGATATATTCGCTTTTGTTAATGATATTAATACCGAAGAAGGAGGAACCCATCTTTCTGGATTCAAGGCAGGTTTGACTAAAGTGGTCAATGATTATCTTAAAAAAGAAGAAAACAAGGATATTGTTCTTTTGGGTGAGGATATAAGAGAAGGATTAACCGCTATTATTAATATGAAATTTCCCAATCCGCAGTTTGAAGGACAGACAAAAACTCGACTGGGAAATAGCGAAGCTAAAGGAATTGTAGAATCTATCGTTTTCGAAAATCTCTCTCGTTTCCTGGAGGAGAATCCCGCTCTGGCTAAAATGATTGTTCAAAAAGCAATTTCTTCTTCTCGAGTAAGGGAAGCCGCTCAAAAAGCCAGAGAGATAACCCGAAAAAAAGAGAGTCTAGGAGGAGGACTCCTGGGTAAACTAGCCGCTTGTTCTGAAAATAACCCAGAAATAAATGAACTATATATAGTAGAGGGAGATTCAGCCGGAGGCTCGGCTAAACAGGGGAGAGATAGACGATTCCAAGCTATACTTCCTCTAAGAGGAAAAATCCTTAATGTAGAGAAAACCCATTTAGTTAAAGTCCTCAATAATAAAGAAATAGGGTCTACTATTACAGCTATAGGTACGGGAATTAAAGAAGAGTTCTCCCTTTCCGGACTAAAGTATAACAAAGTTATTCTAATGAGTGATGCAGATGTAGACGGAGCTCACATTAGAACTCTTCTTCTCACTTTCTTTTATCGTTATATGCCAGATTTAATCAGAACAGGTCACATATATATTGCTCAGCCTCCTTTATATAGAGTAAGTAATAAGAATAAGGAATATTTTCTTTATAGTGAGGAAGAACTCAAAGAACTAAGAGAAAAATTAGGGGAAGGAAAAATAGAAGTTCAACGCTACAAAGGATTAGGAGAGATGAATCCTGAACAGTTATGGAATGCTGCTATGAATCCGGCTACCCGCACTATTTATCAGGTTTCTATAGAGGACGCTGTAGTAGCGGATGAACTATTCAGTATACTAATGGGCATAGAAGTAGAGCCACGCAAGAACTTCATTCAGGAGCATGCCCTGGAAGTAGCTAATCTTGATATATGAAAAGACAGCGTGTAGCGTTTAGCGCATAGCGTATAGTGAAAGAATACAAGAACGTAAAACCAAAACTCAAAATCTAAATTGAACTAAAAGAAGGTAGGAATAAGTTTGGATTCTCAATTATGCTTTTTAGCTTTGCGCTTTTAGCTATGGCGACTTATCCTATACGCTGAACGCTATACGCTAACCGCTAATGAATTAAAGGAAACTTATTATGGCCACAGAAGGAAAAATCGCCCCACTATATCTAGAAGAAGAAATGAAGAATTCCTACCTCAATTACGCAATGAGTGTAATTGTAGGAAGAGCTCTACCTAGCGTTCGGGACGGATTAAAACCTGTCCAGAGAAGAATTCTTTATGCTATGCAAGATTTAGGCCTAGCCTCCAATAAACCTCACAAGAAATCAGCCAGAGTAGTGGGAGAGACTCTGGGTAAATATCATCCTCACGGAGATATAGCGGTCTATGATGCTCTGGTGAGAATGGCCCAACAGTTTTCTCTCCGTTACCCCCTGGTAGGGGGACAGGGAAACTTCGGCTCCACAGACGGTGACCCACCAGCAGCTATGAGATATACGGAAGTAAAACTTACTCCCCTAGCTGAAGAAATGCTGCAAGATCTGGATAAGGAGACAGTGGATTTTGCTCCTAACTTTGATAACAGTCTCCAGGAACCTTCTTTTTTGCCAGCAAAGGTGCCCAACCTTCTTTTGAACGGTAGCTCGGGAATAGCGGTAGGTATGGCTACAAACATCCCTCCTCACAATTTAAACGAACTAATAGATGCCTGTATAAAAATGATAGATAACCCCGATGTTTCCCTGGAGGAAATTCTAGACATTATTAAGGCTCCTGACTTTCCCACTGGAGGGATTATTGTAGGAAAGAGAGCAATTAAAACAGCCTATAGAGAAGGAAGGGGTAAGATAACCCTGCGTGGCAGAGCCTTTATTGAAAACGAGGATGGGAAAGAACGCATTATCATCACTGAACTTCCCTATCAAGTCAATAAAGCCAGATTGGTAGAGATAATCGCTGATTTATCCCAGAATAATAGGATAATAGGCATCAGAACTCTACGGGATGAATCCGATAGAAAGGGAACAAGGGTAGTAGTTGACCTTGTGCGGGGAATGAGCGGTGAGATTGTTCTGAACCAACTTTATAAATATACACCCCTTCAGACAACTTTTGGTGTTATCCTTCTGGCTTTATTGGATGGAAAACCTCGCCTTCTTAATCTTGCTCAGATGATTAAATACTATCTTGAGTATCGCCTGGAAGTAGTCACTCGACGCACAACATTCTTACTATCCAAGGAGAAAAAAAAAGCTCATCTCTTAGAAGGATTGAGAAAAGCTTTAGACAAAATAGATAGAGTTATCCAAATCATAAGAGCATCCTCGGATACCAAAAAAGCAAGGGAGGCTCTCATTAAATTATTAGACCTGACCAAATTACAAGCTCAGGCTATTCTGGAAATGAGGCTGCAGCGTTTGACCGGCTTAGAAAGAGAAAAGATTAAGAAAGACTACCAACTCTCAATAAAAAAAATAGAAGAAATGGAAGAAATGCTAGCCCACAAAGAGAAGCTCTGGGCAACTATCAAAGAAGAACTTAAGGAAATTAAGAAAAAATACGGAGATAGACGTCGCACCAAGGTTGAGAGAAAAGAGAAAGAACTGATGTTCAAGCCTGAAGACCTCATTAAAAAAGAAGAGGTGGTTATAACTGCTACTAATAAAGGCTATATAAAATATACGCTCCTTAAAGCATACAGAAGACAAGGACGAGGAGGTAAAGGAGCAAGAGGAATGACTATAGAAAAGGAGGATTTTGTAGAGGACCTACTTATTGCCAATACTCATTCCACTTTATTGTTTTTCACTAATCTAGGGAAAGTCCATTGGACTCGAGTCTATGATATTCCCCAGAAGAAACGTTCAGCTAAAGGCAGAGCTTTAGTTAACTTTCTTTCTCTAGGAGAAAATGAAAGAGTCACTACCACAGTAGCTATAGATGATTTTGATGCTACTCGTTCTTTCCTTATGGTAACCAGGAAGGGAGTAGTAAAAAAAACTCTTCTTTCGGCCTATTCTCGTCCCCAGAAAGGAGGAATAATAGGAATTAACCTGAGGAAAGAAGATAAATTAATCAAGGTTCTCCTGGTTGAAGAGAACCAGGATGCGGTTCTTTCTACCAAGCAAGGCAAAGCTATCCACTTTTCCGAAAAAGATATACGCCCTACAGGGAGAGCCTCTATAGGGGTAAAAGGAATTTCCCTGAACGAGGAAGATGAGATAAGAGATGCAGTAATAGCAGAAAAAAATCTGTCCCTTTTAACCATCACTTCTAAAGGGTACGGCAAAAGAACCCTTTTTAAAAAGTACAGAAAGACAAAAAGGGGCGGAAAGGGAGTCATTAATATCCGCCTTGCTCTTCACAAAGGAGAGGTAGTGGGAGCAAAAAAAGTAAGTGAAGATGATGAGATTCTGGTCATAACCAAAAAGGGGAAAAGCATTCGTTTAGCTGTCAGAGGTGTCTCCCTTATGGGAAGAGCTACCTCTGGCCTACGCCTGATTAGACTAGAAAAAGACGATGAAGTCATCGCCCTAACATGAAAAAGATGGCTTTTTTGTTTCCTGGTCAAGGCTCTCAGTATGTAGGCATGGGAAAGGAATTCTACGAAACCTATCCTGAGAGCAAGAAGATTTTCCAGAAAGCAAAAGAAGTACTCGGTTTTAATCTCAAAGAATTATGTTTCCAAGGACCGGAAGAAAAATTAAGAAAAACCATTTATACCCAGCCAGCTTTGCTCACCACAAATTGGATTGTCACCTGCGCCTTGCAAGAAAAAAAAATAAAACCAACTGTAGTTGCGGGACATAGCCTGGGAGAATACAGCACTCTAATCGCCGCTCAAGTTCTAGACTATCCCACTGCCTTAAGATTAGTCCGACGGCGAGCAGAGCTGATGGAAGAAGCTTCTAAATCCAGCGATGGCGGCATGGCAGCCATAATTGGTCTATCCAGGGAAATAGTCTTATCCCTGTGTCAGAAAGTAGAAGAGGTAGAGGCAGTAAACTTCAACTCTCCCTCTCAAATCGTTATCTCTGGTAAAAGAGAAAAAGTAGAAAAGGTAGCAGAACGATTAAAGCAGAAAGGAGCTAGAAGAGTAATTACTCTTCCCGTAAGTGGCGCCTTTCACACCTCTTTTATGAGAAAGGCTGCCGAGAAGTTTTCTCGGGAGTTAGATAAAACCGCTTTTTCTGAACCTACCTGCCCAGTAATAACTAACACTTTTGCTGAATACGCAACTAATAGTGAGGAAATTAAGAAAGCTTTGAAAAGACAGATAGACCATCCTGTTCTCTGGGAAGATGCGATGAAAAAACTTATATCTGAAGGAATTGATTTATTCCTGGAGGTGGGACCAGGCAAAGTCTTACAAGGACTCCTGCGGAAAATAGATAGAAAGGTATCCGTTTTAGGGGTAGAGAGCCCCAAGGATATAGAGAGAATCAAGGATTCTTCCCACTCCTGAGACAAAGAGGGAACAATGGGGGGATTGACAAAATTCTAAATTGGTATAATATTATACAGGAAAGGACAGAAGCTCAACTACTTTTTGTGTATCAGGTTAATAGGCTAAACGCTAAGTAGCTTAGATAAGCTTAAGGTGTATTTGATGAATACAATAATAAAAAGGAACTCTCCCCTCACCCTATCTTATCAACTCAAGCAAATTCTGGAAGAGATGGTTTCCAGTGGAAAGTATAAAATAGGCGATCCCTTTCCTACCGAAAGGGATATAGCTGAACAATTTGGAGTTAGCCGAATAACGGTAAGAGAAGCAATCGGACACCTGGTTTATCAAGGAATATTGAGACGAGAACAGGGACGCGGAACCTTTGTTACTCAGCCAAAAGCCTATGAGAAAATTAATGAGCTTATCAGTTACACCCAGGATATGCGTAATCGGGGAATGAAACCCAGCTCCAAAGTTCTGGCACTCAAATTAGAACGTCCTTCCTGGGAAGTTATGAACTCCTTGAGATTGGACGAATCGGATAAAGTCATTAAACTAGCCAGATTGAGACTAGCTGATAAAGAGCCTATGACCATTCAGACCGTTTATCTTTCCTATAACGTTTGCCCTGAAGTTTATGAAAAAGATTTTGACTGGACAACACAGTCGCTTAATCTTGTCTTGAAGGATTTGGGATTTAAAGTTGTGTCAGCCGTTCAGCGTATTTCCGCTGATATAGCCAATGACCTGGAAGCTGAGCTATTGGAAATCCCTTCCGGCTCCCCTCTTTTGATTGGAGAACAGATTTCCTATCTGGGCAATGATAAACCAATTGAGACTCTTAAATCGGTCTATCGAGCAGACCGATACGACATTGTAGTTAATTTAAACCAGGAAAAGGAAGAAAAAGATTAAATAAAGGCATAAATTTTTTAAGAATATTGGTATAACATAATACCACAATTAGAAAAAATAAAATTTTAAAAAACTAAGGTGTAAAACGCACATAGCGTCTGGAGGAAAGAAATGAGAGTAATTATCGTTAAGGATTATAAGGAAATGAGCAGGCGTGCCGCAGAAGTGGTTGCTAATAGAATAGGAAAAAAACCTGATTTAGTTTTAGGCCTGGCTACGGGAAGTACACCGGTGGGAATGTATAGTGAACTCATCCGAATGCATAAAGAAGAAGGACTTGATTTTTCCAAAGTGAGAAGCTTCAACTTAGATGAATATTGTGGACTCTCCTCTGACCATCCTCAGAGTTATCACTACTTTATGCACGATAAGCTCTTTAACCACATCAACATCAGACCCGAGAATATCTATATCCCCATAGGCGATGTGGAAAACGCGAATATTTCCTGCCAATGGTATGAAAAAAAGATAAAAGAAGAAGGGGGTATAGATTTGCAAATTCTAGGGATAGGGAGAGACGGGCACATTGGCTTTAATGAACCTGGCTCTTCTTTAGGTTCAAGAACAAGGATAAAAACCTTAACTAAAGAGACTATAGAGGACAACGCCCGTTTTTTCAAAAAGAGAGAGGAGGTTCCCCTTTATGGTATCACTATGGGTTTGGGAACAATATCTGAAGCCAGAGAGTGCCTTCTCCTGGCCAGCGGAACAAATAAGACTGAAGCTATCCAGAAATCTATTGAAGGGCCAGTCTCTGCTGAGATAACAGCATCCCTTCTTCAACTCCATCCCAGAGCAATTATTATAATAGACGAAGAAGCATCTCAGAATCTACGACAGAAGGATTACTATCGCTATACAGAAAAAATGGCTGAAAAACTGGAGAGAAAATAAGAGAAATGCCTCAGGACAATTTCTTCCGTCACTGTATAGTAGCCTTTTATTATTTCTGCTCAGCTTCTCGTTTCGGGAAAAATATAAACTCGTTGCTTTGCTCCTCAGACAGTATATTTTTCTTTATCCTCAACTCGAGGCTTCGTTAAGGTTGCTCCTATAAGGCTTCTTCAGAAAATATCCTTCGGCAGCACATAAGTTCCAATACTTTAAGGAAAAGAAAAAATGACAAATCTGATAGACGAGTTCAAAGAGAAGGCTAAAGAAAAACCTAAAAGAATAGTTCTCCCAGAAGGAGAAGAAGAAAGAATTATCAAGGCAGCGGGAATAATTAGCCAAAAGAAAATTGCTATTCCTCTTCTTTTGGGAAATATAGAAAAAATTAAGGAAAAGGCTCACTATTTAAAAATAGATTTGAGGAATATAAAAATAATTGACCCTTTCAATTTTCCCAAGACCTCAGAGTATGTATCCTTTTATTGCCAGATGAGGAAAGACCACTCTGTTTCTAAGAAAATAGCTCGGATGGTTCTGGCTAAAAATCTTAACCTGGGAGCTTTAATGGTTAGATTGGGCGAGGGAGATGGCCTGGTAGCAGGAGCATGTAATCTTACCTCCAGCATAATAAAATCAGCAACTTTAATGCTCGGATTAAGAGAAGGCATCTCTCTTCCTTCCAGTTTTTTCATTATGGCTATACCTGATAGCTCCGTAGGAGAAGAGGACCTCTTAATATTCGCTGATGCTGCAGTCAATCCTGACCCCGACTCTTCTCAGCTAGCTGATATAGCTATCTCTACGGCTATGAGTGCCAAGGCACTCCTCGGATGGCAGCCAAGAGTAGCTCTTCTTTCTTTCTCTACTAAAAGAAGCGCTTCTCATCCCTTAGTGGATAAGGTGATAGAGGCTAGCCGTATTGCTCAAGAAAAAGCTCCCCACCTCTTGATCGAGGGAGAGCTTCAGGCTGATGCTGCTCTTATACCCCAGATAGCCGAAAGAAAAATAAAAGAAAGTAAGGTAGCCGGAAGGGCCAACATTCTAATCTTTCCTGATTTAAATGCAGCTAATATTTCCTATAAACTGGTCCAGTACCTGGCTAAAGCTCGAGCTTACGGCCCTATCTTACAGGGATTCGCCCGGCCCATCAATGATTTGTCCCGGGGAGCTACTGTTGAGGATATAGTTAGCGTGATAATCATTACCGCAGTTCAGGCTCAGGAAAGAAGGGATTGAGGATGAACATCTTAGTTATAAATTGTGGAAGTTCTTCTATAAAGTATCAGCTTATTAATAGGGAAAAAAGGAAGGTTTTAGCTAAAGGCCTGCTGGAGAAAATAGGTGAAATAAATTCCTCACAAGTTCATCGTATAGGAGGAAAAGTTGTTAAAAAACAAGATGAAGTGGCTAATTATGAAGAGGGATTAAAAAGTATTCTTGCTCTTTTACTCGATGAAAAAAGGGGAGTGATAAAAGATGCTTCAGAAATTTCTGCTGTGGGACATCGAGTAGTACATGGAGGAGAGGATTTCTTTCACTCTGTTTTAATAGATGATGAGGTAATTAAAACCATTAAATCTTATATCTCTTTAGCTCCCCTACATAATCCTCCCAATCTTGCTGGAATAAAAGCAGCAAGAAGTCTTTTTCCCGACGTACCCCAGGTAGCCGTATTTGATACAGCTTTTCATCAAACTCTTCCTGAAAAAGCTTTTTTGTATGCTCTACCCTATCAATATTATGAGAAATATAAAATCAGAAGATATGGCTTCCACGGAACCTCCCATCGCTATATAGCTGAAAGAGCAGCAAAATTTTTGAAAAAACCATTAAAAGAACTAAAGATTATTACCTGCCATCTGGGTAATGGATGTAGCATCACCGCTATAGATAAGGGTAAATCCATTGATACCAGCATGGGGTTCACCCCTCTGGAAGGTCTGGTAATGGGGACCCGCTGTGGTGATGTAGACGCAGCAGCAGCTTTATTCTTAATGGAAAAAGAAAATTTTACCACTGCTCAAATGGATAATCTTCTCAATAAACAAAGTGGGCTTTTAGGAATCTCTGGTATAAGCAATGACTTAAGAGAAGTCCAAAAGTGGGTTGTTAAGGGAGATCAAAGAGCAAAGCTAGCTTTGGAGGTATTTGTCTATCGGATAAAAAAGTATATTGGAGCCTATAGTGCTGTTCTGGGAGGATTGGATGCTCTTATATTCAGTGCTGGCATAGGAGAAAACGAAGTCAATATACGAGATAAGGTTTGTCAGGGATTAGAGTTTTTGGGTGTCTATTTAGATGAAAAGAAAAATAGAGCTCGGAGCAAAGCATCCAGATTCATCAGCACAGAAAAATCCCCAGCGAAAATCCTGGTCATTCCTACTAATGAGGAGGAGATGATAGCTGAGGAAACCTGGCGAATAGTAAACAAAACCGTGAATGGTGAATCGGGAATAGTGAATAGTAAAAAACAGACAGCGAGATACAATTCACCAGAATTGCTTAAGTGATTATAACGATTCACGATTCGCGAAATACGATTCACCAGATATAGGGAGATTTAGAGAATGAAGATCTGTATATTTGAAGATGAAGGGTATGAGAATCTTTATCCTATATCTCTAACCCGACCTATCTTTGAGTTAAAATGTGGACAGGTTACTCTAAGAGAGAGAATCTTAAGAAATTTTCCTGGAGTGTATGTCTCTTACTTTCTGCGAGATTATCTTGCTACTGTTTTCTCTCAAGGCAAAAAAGAAGTCTCTGTTAATGAAATGGAGGCTTTAAAGAGGGAAGATGTTCTCTTTATTAATGGACGCTGGCTCTTGAGTAAGGGAGAGTTGAGCCTGACCGGTGAGGAAGAAGTAGGAATTTGCGGAGAGGAGACTCTTTATTTGCGAGCCACCACAAAAACAATTAAGGATTGCTTCTGCCTGAATTTTAGAGAATTTATCGACTCCTTAAAGCAAAAGCTAAAGAAAAAAGAAGTAAAAGCCCGTATGATCACCTATCCCTGGGACTTAATAGATAATAACTGCTGGGCCTTAGAAGAGGATTTTGAATTCCGAGTTAAGGAAGGCATCCAGGGAAAACTTCCCTCTTCAGCCACAATTTATGGAGAAAAAGACAGGGTCTTTATCGCCAAGTCAGCCACAATTCAACCTCTGGTTCTTCTAGACTCCACAAAAGGGTCTATCTATATCGATGAGGAAGCTATCGTTTTTGGCCACAGTCACATCAAAGGCCCCTCTTATATTGGAAAAAAATCCCAGATTCTGGGAGCAAATATTGGCGAAGGCATCTCTATCGGACCGCTATGCAGAGTAGGAGGAGAAGTCGAGGAAACCATCATCCATGGATTTACTAATAAAGCCCACCGCGGATTCTTGGGCCATAGTTACCTGGGAGAATGGATTAACATCGGGGCTCTCTGTACCAATAGTGATATCAAAAATGACTACAGTACAGTTCAGGTTTATGTCAAGGGAGAATTCATGGATTCAGAAGCGACTAAAGTAGGTTCATTCATTGGAGACCACACTAAATTAGGAATCGGCTGCCTACTTAATACAGGTACGGTGATTGGCGTAGGAGGTAACATAGTAACAGCAGGAAAAGTACTGCCCAAATTTATTCCCTCTTTTACCTGGTATTTGAATGGTAAGTTCTACAAAGGATATGGACTTAAGCAGATAATAGAAACAGCAAAAGTAGTAATGAGTCGAAGAAAAGTGACTACGAGTTCAGAAGAGGTTAAAGTGCTGGAAGAGGCCTTTAAAATAACCAAAAAAGAGAGAGAAAAGCTTATAGAAAAGAGTAAAAGATAAAGGAGACAAAGATGTCCGTAGAGGAAAGAGTAAAGAAAATAGTCATTCAGCAACTAAAAGCAAGAGAAGATGAAGCTACCAGTGAGGCTCGTTTTGTGCAGGACCTGGGTGCTGAATCTATTGATAGCATAGAACTTATGGCTGCCTTTGAGGCAGAGTTTGATATTGAGATTCCCCCTGAGGAAGGAGAAAGAATTCAGACTGTAGGAGAAGCAGTTGAGTATATTGAAAAAAAATTAAAAGAAAAAGACTTTAGCTATAAAGATTAAGGCAGCAATCTTTTTGCTTTAATCGTGCCCCACGCTGAATAGGGCGGAAGCCTTCGGCGTAACGAACGCAACATTTTTATCTCCTTACTTTATACTTGTCTCACAATTATCAGCAACTCCTCCCAAAAGTGTATATCTAGTAGGAACAGTTTGAAGGATAGTCCCGGGAACAAGAGTATTCACCATTCCGATCAGAGAGTGCAGCATACCTCCTCGGATTATGTTAAAGAGCTGCTGAAACATGGCTTTAAGATCAGTATGGCCCGACGGGGCAATCCCTATAACACTGCCGTCTGTTAGAGCTTTATCAAAACGTTAAAGGATGATAAAGTCTACCTCTGGGAGTACAAAACCAGGGAGGATGCCGAGAAAAAGAAGAATTTGCCGTTTTGTCAAAGATATGTATAATGAGAAGCAACTGCACTCATCATTGGGCTATTATCCACCCAATGAGTTTGAGAAGCGATTGCTGGATAAACAAGAACTAACTATTCCCTCTCAGATCACTCCAACTTAATTTGTCCAACCATAGGGGTTCACCTCAGTTTTTTCTCTAGATAAACTTCTAGCCGTAAGAGGGCATAGCTAGCTTTTGACATTACGGGAATTTAAACAAGGAGTAAATATGAAAGCAATCAAAAAAGGTGCACACAGGTTGTTTGAAGAAGATGAAGAGACATCTCATGTTGTTTCTGGGATGTTGAAAGATCTTGAAAAAAATGGAATGGATGCTGTCCGTAGATACAGTCAAAAATTTGATGACTGGAATCCAAGCAGTTTTGAATTGAGCCACCAGGAAATAGAAGCCGCCATTGTGAAACTCCCCGAACAGGTGATTAAAGATACCGATTTTTGCCAGCAAAATGTGCGGAATTTTGCAAAAGCGCAATTGGAAGCTTTACTACCCCTTGAGATTGAAATCAGACCAGGAGTAACTCTGGGGCACAAACATATTCCCGTCCATTCAGTAGGGAGTTACATTCCTGGTGGCCGGTATCCCATGTTCGGTTCAGCTCAGATGAGTATTATACCGGCCAAGGTAGCCGGGGTAAAACGGGTAATTGCCTCTACCCCGCCGCTGAAGGGCCAGAAGTATTACCCGGCCACCATTAACGCGATGAAGAAAGCTGGAGCGGATAGGATATTTGTTCTAGGAGGAGTCCCTGCTATGGCTCTCATGGCTTTCGGAATGGACGAAGTTGAGCCCGTTGATATCCTCTGCGGAGCTGGGAATAAGTATGTCGTAGAGGCTAAACGTCAGCTGTTTGGACGGTGTGGAATTGATATCTTAGCTGGGCCCACAGAGATTTTGGTCATTGCCGATGATAATGCAGATCCTACCTTGGTGGCCTGCGATCTTCTGGGACAAGCAGAGCATGACCCGAATAGCGGTATTTGTCTCATCTGTTTCAGCGATGAAACGGCTCGCAATATCATTGATGAAGTTGAAAAGCAGCTGGAAGTCCTTCCTACCCGTAATATAGCACAGATTTCCTGGAGCAACAATGGAACTGTGTATGTTGTGAACAATGCAGAGGAGGCAGTTAAACTAAGCGACGACTACGCACCAGAACATCTAGAACTCCACGTCAAGGATGCGGATTACTTTTTTGAAAATCTCACCAATTATGGTTCTCTATTTATTGGAGAAGAGACTACAGTTGCCTATGGAGACAAGTCAATAGGAACGAACCACATTCTTCCTACAAGTCGTGCAGCTCGCTATACCGGAGGAGTTTGGGTAGGCAAATTCTTGAAGACCTGCACCTACCAGCGAATGACACCAGATGCGAGTCGTGAGATCGGTGAGGTTACTGAACGCCAATGCAGGCGCGAAAACATGCTTGCCCATGCTCTCACTGCCAGAGTAAGGGTAGAGCGGTACTCTCACAGTTAGATTCTGAAAGAAACTATCCCGAGACCGGAGACGGCTCAAAAGTCGAGAATTTCGCAGTCCCATATTTCCAAAGGAGGATGAGGTATGGACAAAGAAATGTTCAAATTAGACAGTAGGCTGGCGCTAATTACAGGAGCGGCGAGAGGTCTTGGTGCTGCAATTACGATAGCTCTTGCGCAACAAGGTGCTGATGTGGCTATTTCAGATAAACCAGGGCAGAGTTTGGATGATACGGCCGGAAAAGCGAAAGAATATGGACACAAGGTGTTTACGTTTAATATGGACGTTCGGGTGATGAATCAGATCTATCAGGGAATAGCGGCGGTTAACAAAGAATTCAGTAAAATTGATATTCTAGTGAATAACGCAGGTATTAACAGGCCTATGTACGGCTTAAAAGTAACTGAGGAAAACTGGGATAGTCACTACAATACGAATGTCAAAGGCGGGTTTTTTGTTGCGCAGGCAGTGGCCAAATTGATGATTCCCCGCAGATGGGGACGTATTATTTTCATCTCCAGCCAATCTGGACTGATCGGTATCCCGGGGCAGCCTGTATACTGCTCCACGAAAGGTGCCATAATTCAATTGGCCCGGACCCTTGGCCTAGAATGGGCCAAGTATGGGATTACCGTTAACGCGGTTGCTCCAACTTTTGTAAAAACCAATCTTACTCATAAGCGTCTGGAGAATCGGGAGTTCTTAAATTTCGTATTAGGTAGAATCCCAATCGGGAAACTGGCTACACCTGAAGATGTTGCAGCAGCCGTGGTTTACTTAGCAAGCGATGAAGCAAAAATGGTTAACTGTGCTGTCCTCTCTGTCGATGGAGGCTGGACTGCCTGGTAGAGGAGCATTAGATAAAACGTGATTACCTTTTTGTCAAATGTCCACCCAAATGTTAAAGGAAATCAACATCTACGAGCTCACGAGATTGCCACCTTTCCATTTTCACCTCCCAATCATCACCTATTGAGAGGATAGTATATCAAATTCTAGGCAGGGGTGACATTTTCACTTTGCAATACTATGACATTATCATTTTGCAACGACAGCCCATGAGTCAACTTGTCACAAGGTTTTTTGACAGAGAAGAGTAAATAAGGTAGCCTTTGCTATCTGAATAAAAAGGAGAATAAAATGTCAGTAGATTCAATTAAGGTTACAGTATGGAATGAGTATCGGCATGACAGAAAAGATCCCCATGTGGCCAAGGTTTATCCTGAAGGCATGCATGAAGCTATTGCCAACCACCTGGAAAAAGAGTCAGATTTAGATATCCGCACTGCCACACTGGATGAACCAGAACATGGCTTAACTGATGATGTACTAGCTCATACTGATGTGCTCATCTGGTGGGGACACACAGCTCATAAAGAGGTAAGTGATGTGGTGGTGGAAAGAGTATATCAGCGTATATTAGATGGTATGGGTCTAATTGTTCTACATTCAGCTCACTTGTCCAAAATTTTCAAAAAATTGATGGGAACCACCTGTAACTTGAAGTGGCGTGAAGTGGGGGAAAAAGAAAGACTTTGGGTGGTTGAGCCTGCTCATCCAATAGCCAGAGGTATTGGTCCATATATTGAAATTAAGGCAACAGAGATGTACGGGGAACGCTTTGATATTCCTGAGCCTGACACCTTGGTCTTCATCAGTTGGTTTGAAGGGGGTGAGGTCTTCCGTAGTGGCCTTTGCTATTATCGTGGCAAGGGAAAGATTTTTTACTTTCGGCCAGGGCATGAAAGCTATCCTATTTTCTATCAGGGCGAAGTACTCAAAGTAATTAGCAATGCTGTCCGCTGGGCTGCCCCTATAGATGGACCCAAAGTGACCTTCGGCAATGTCAAGCCTCTGGAAAAAATGATCAAACGGTGAAAATGAACAAAAAAGGAGATAAAATGAGCGTTACTGCAGTAGTGATGATAGGATGCGGCGGATTCGGACGGTATCACCTGGATAATATTTTGAAGATGAGAGATTCAACAAAGGTAGTAGCTATTGTGGAGCCGTCCAAAGAAATGATAGAGCGCACCTCAGAGGTGTTTAAGAAATTCGATATTCCTCTGCCTCCTGTTTATGCCCGCCTTGACGAATTTCTCAAATCTGGGCCAAAGACAGAGACAGCATTTATCATAACTCCCCATAATATGCATTTTCCACAAACAAAAG
>NJBQ01000012.1 GCA_005223095.1 Candidatus Aerophobetes bacterium Ae_b3a | reverse complement strand
CTCATCCACTACTGCCACCTGGGAGTATTTCTTATGGTGATCTATTCCAAGATAATACATACTGCACCTCCTGAAGAAATATTTACTACTAGTGTGCCAATTCCTCAGGAGTTACACAACTTATATCATACTATCTAACATTGTATCGTCCTCCCAAGTGCACCAGCAGTCTCTTTGCTACAAAGGGTTTCAGCTTACACTCCTCTGGTCACCTTCTTAGTGTTCCCCTTTTGTGACCAATTTGTGACTAGCCCTTTACACAAAATATCCAAAGCCATTTTCTGTAGGTAGGGTGTTATGGCAGTTCCCCTTTAATATATTCGAAGAGCCTTTCACAATCTCTTAGAATTCTTTCAGCTTCATATTTGGATACCAATCTTTCTTCGTATTCAGCCATATTCTTTATGCGCACTATTCTCGCAATTCTATTTGCATTTATGTCCATTTCTTGGCTACTTTTAATTGTTTTAAAAAGAGTTACAGCTTCATCATGACTTCCTCCGGCATAACGTTTACCCAGAAAATATACACACATAGCGTCGCAGGCCGCTATACACGAATGAACAGCATTAATGGTAGCCGCATTCCATTTCTTACTGTTGAAGGAGTTTCTTGCTGCATCCAGACATTCCTCAGCCCGTTTAAGATAGTTAATATATAATGGTCTTGAAATAACCCTAGTTTTTAATTTGCGTACCATAATCTATCCTTTCGTTCTTGGAAATACTTGCAGGCCTTTGTTGACTTCAGAGATAATTTTTAATCTTTTTTTCTGACTTACTTCTTTTTCCGTCAAGACGTAAGGAGCTAGTCTATTCCCATATACCTCAAGGCACATGTTTGATAATTTATCTAAGAATTTTTCAAGTTTTTGTTTATCTTGATTATTCTTAACTACGATAAAGATATCTATATCACTATCTGGTCTTTCTGAGCCCTTTGCTAAAGATCCAAATAGAACTACCCTTTTGATTAATGCTTTTGGTAAGTTTTTCACTAGAGTTTCTTTCAAATTCTCCAATGGTTCTTCTGCTTCCGAAACTTCTTTAATTAATTTATGTAAGACCTTAAAGGCATAGCTTTTCCGATTTACTCTCCAAAGGTGAGCTTTTCCGACAACAGCAAAATTCACAAAATTCATATCAGCAAGTTCTCGCATAGTTCGATTTACGCTCATATGAGAGACTTTCAAAATGGAAGCTATTTCTCTTTCGCTCATAGAAGCCTCGTAGGTTAGCAAAAATCTTATGATTTTTACCTTTGTCTTGGAGTTTAACGAATTTAACAGTGAGGTATGGAATTTCATATTAGTCTTCCTGTAACATATTTGTTACAAGTGTAACATATTTTGAGATATCGTCAAGTATTATCTCACTCTATTAGCTGAATTTTAAAAGGGGAGTATCATGAAGCTTCTTTCCATGTTTTCATCAACCTTTTGCACAAAATATCCAGAGCTGCCTTTTTGTGCTCTGGAGAAAGATGGGCATACCTTAGGGTCATCTCGAAGCTCTTGTGACCCAGAAGTTCCTGAACTGTTTTCAAATCTATTCCCGCCATTACCAGATGAGAAGCAAATGTATGCCTCAGATCGTGGAATCTAAAATCAGTTATTCTCGCTCTCTTTTTCGCTCCTTCAAAAGCTTTTCTGACATTTCCATACCGCTCGCCATTCTTCTTACAAAAAATCCAGGGACTGCCAGGAGTTCTTCTTATGGCCAGTAGACTTCTATAAACGACATCATTCAGGGGAAGTTCCTGGTGAGGAGATAAAACCATTGATTTTCTTGAAAAAAATGATAAGAATAATTATCGCTAATCAAAATTGTCAGATAAAGTGAAACTATGCCTTATCGGAAGATGTAAAGTAGTGGAATGAATTGATCACAATACCAAGTAGAATAACAATATAAAGGGGTAATGATATGTACGAATATATTAATGGTGATAGAATTGTCCATAGCACCTTAGAAAGTGGAAAGGATCTTATTATCAAAGACCAATGGAAGAGAGAGTATCATTTCAAAATAGCGTCATTTCCAGTACCAACAGGACTGGCATCAGAAGCAATAGAGGTGAAAGGGGACAACTCGGTTGGATACACGTTCAATGTCCTCTCAGATTCTGATACAGATTCCGAAGTTGCCGAAGAAAGGCTTATAAGGAAGATCAAAAGAGGGATCAACCGGCGGCATCTGAAAAAACAGAATGGCGAGTGGAAGATCGGTAAAAGGAACATGCTCCGTGGCAGGATAGAGTGGAATGATGATTTTTCTGACACTGAATACGACAGGGTGTTTGTAATCGACGGTAAGAGAATCACAATGGAAGAATTTGGACGAATGCTTGAACCATGGGAAGGATGGCATTTTCAGTTCAAGATTTTAGACCATTGCGATGATAATGCCTAAAACCGTGTAAAGGTGGGTGTCTCTGAAATATGACCATGGTCAAATTGACCTTTGTTCCCAAGATAGCATACTTAGGAGTATAATACTTTGAAGTATACAAATTGAGGCTAGTCAATTCCAGTTTCGGTAAACTAAGCTGTTTTATGCCCAGAACTCATTTTTGGACTTTTTTCGAGCTATGATTTCATTCTAAGATGCAAGTCAATAACCACCACCCTTGGGTGGTTATTGACTAAGTCTTTTAACAAAATATTTTTGTGACCAATTTGTGACTATCCTTATCATTCCGAGCAAAGCCCTTCACCTGTCATGCAAACAAGATCCCTGGCTTGTCCGAGTAAATTTCCTAGTATTGTCATTGCGAACGAAGTGAAGCAATCCCATTACATCTACCTTGACGAATTTTTTTGCCAATTACGATATATATGTATGATAGTAGCAGTTGACCAAAGTTAAGCTATGTGCTAACTTAGATTGGATTTAAAAAAAACAGCGATTGGAGGATTGCTATGAATTCTCGAATTCTTGTAAATCCTGAAATTTGTGGCGGGGAGACATGCATTAGAGGAACCCGGATACCAGTTCATATTATCTTAAGTCATCTAGCCGCAGGAGAAGATGAAAAAACCATCTTGACAAATTTCCCCCATATTACCCACGAAGACATTTTGGCTTGTCTTGAATATGCGGCATATTTATCTACAGAGAAAGCAATCCCTGTATGAAATTTTTAGTCGATGAGAATATCAGTTTTGGATTAGTAGAAGCACTGCGAAAAGTCAGAGAAGAAGTGCTCTAAGAACCCTCCCTTTAAGATCAAATTGTTACCATCCTCTCAATCTCGCGTCACAGGAGCAATTATAGGGGGTGAAAAGTAATAGATTCCTTATGCGACCAGCTTATAACTTAGACAAAATAAAATTTGCCACAGACGGGCCGACATTTGAGCGGGCGGTTAGTTTGTATGAAAGTGGAAAAGTAACGCAGTTTAAAGAGGATTTTGGTGGTCATTCAGCTGTCGTGTCAGGCACGCAACCTTATCGAGTTTTTGTCTCTGCTCGTCATTACGACTGCGGTAGCTGTGACTGTTATCTTGGCCAGCATGACACGCTTTGCAAGCATATGGTGGCTGTGGCTATTTATACAGTTATGGATGGCGAAAGATTAAGCAAAGAAGATAAAAGAATAGTTAGTAATCCTGTATGTAGTAGGCAGTTGGCAGAATTAAGTAAAGGAGAATTAGCAGCAACCAAAAAAGCCATCACTTCAGCAATGAGATACATTAAGGCGTATACTGGACCTTCTCGGATCTGGTTTGCTTATCAGAATTCGCTTGATGAAGGATGTGCTCGGTTATCAAAACTAGTTTCAGAGTTACCGGTAAGCGAACAGACAGCAAAATTATTGATTGATACCCTCTTGCGACTTGATAAGAGACTATGTCAGGGGGGTGTTGATGATTCCAACGGCACAGTTGGCGGATTTATTTATGGAGTAGTTGATATGCTTCAAGAGTATGCCAAGCTTGATCCAGCTTGCATTAAAGTTTTTAGAAAACTCTGCAACCAATCAACCTGCTTTGGCTGGGAAGAACCACTTGTCAGAATATTTGACGAGCAGGATGTTGGATAACCTCAGGCAGAACCTCCTTACATCCCCTACTTTAGCTTTCTGATATAGTCCTACAACCCAAACTTAAAAGCAATTTCTTCTTCCATAAGACCTTCTATGAAATCTAAAAGACATTAGAGCTTGTCAACCAAGTTTTATAGGAGATGGGTGCTATTAACTGACGTCTTTTTCACAGATGTTGAATAGAATTGATTTCTAGATTTCCGCATAAGTCGTGAGAAAAAGATTCATAGATTATCTGAGAAATCTGTGATTTTGAAACGGAGCCTTCCCCTTTTGTATGAACTGTTATTAATGCAAGGTATCGCGAAGTCAGAATGTTTTCTCCAAAATATATATAGGCTTAATTTCGTGCAAACCCAGAGCGACAAGGACTGGGATTTGGCCTAGTATTCATCTGGAAGCTGAAAAAACCTAGTCGTATGAGGAGAAGCAAGTTGATGATAAGGGGAGCAAGATATGCTGGACTCTGGGAGCGTTTTTTCGGCCTCGTGATTGACGGGGTGCTCTTCTGTGTCTTCTTTTTTCCTATTACTCGAATGGTAAAAGGCGTCTGGCTGATGGGTGCCACTGATCATCGCTGGGCCTACGGTCTCTTCATAACTGATCCGTTATGTTTAGAGTTTTTGGCCGTCATATTCCTCTACTTTGTGCTCCTTGAGGGTCTGGCGGGAGCTACTCTGGGTAAGGCAGTCCTTGGCCTTCGGGTGGTTCAGGTTGATGGAAGTAAACCTGGTCTGCTGAAAAGCCTACTAAGGAATATTCTGCGGGTAATTGATGGGCTTCCAGCCTTCAATATTGTAGGAGTTATTTTCATTCTACGTTCGAAAGAAAAAGCTCGTTTCGGTGACCGCAGGGCAGGAACTAGAGTGGTCCAACTTCGCTAAAATTCCGATAGTAGTGGTTATTCTTTTTTCTTCGAACCAAACTCAAGAAGAAGAGTCCCGTCACGGACTTCCAAGACCAGATTGACAAGCACTGAGATTTGACCTAACTTACTGATGATAAAGCTCGCCTGGGTTATCCTCCAATTCTGAACGTTATAAGGTCGGCAATATCACCGGAGAATGGAGATGTTGATAATAAGAGAAGCAAGAAGAGAGGATTTGATTGCGATTACCGAAATATATAATGAAGCTATAATTAAGACAGTAGCAACCTTTGATACTCAGCCAAAATCAATAGAAGAGCAAAGAGTTTGGTTTGATCGACATAATACCAAATATCCTATATTAGTCGCAGAGGATCAACGCCTGGTCGTAGGATGGGCCTCTTTGAGTATGTGGTCAGATCGTTGTGGGTATTGCGATACAGCAGAAATATCGCTGTATGTTAAAGAAGAATATAGAAGTAGAGGAATAGGAAGGAAATTACTAGGAGCCATTCTAAAGAAGGGTAAGAACGCGGGTCTTCATACAGTGATTGCTCGAATAGTAGGAACTAATCAGGCAAGTATTCATTTACTTGAGGCCTCCCGATTTATTCACATAGGAACAATGAGAGAAGTAGGAAGAAAGTTCGGAAGGCTCCTAGACGTAGACTTGATGCAGAAAATCTTCGGCGGTTCCGGCGGCTAAACTTGACAGGGACACCGATCATATCGCTCACTATGCTCCGCTCTTGTGACCCAAAAGTTCCTGGACTGTTTTCAAATATTAAGGCAGGTATTTCTTGGGAAATTTGGCCACTATAGTATAATTGGGGTCCACCACATTTCCTACGCGCATAGTACCGACTTGCGAGAGCACTTGCAAGGCCTCCCATTTGTCGAATCCGTAATCGGCAACCAACCATTTTGTCAGTTCCAGGTGAGCAATACGGACAGCGTCCATAAGTGGACGGGCACTACCCGCTACCATTATGTGAGTTTGATTCTCTATGCGAGGCCATTCCGCAGTTCTGTTCTTAATCACTTCCAGTTTCAAGGTTACCTGAGCAGTTGTTTCCAAGGCAACTCCACAGATTTCTCCGTCCCCCTGGGCAGCATGAATATCCCCGAAAGAAAGGTACGCTCCCCTCACCCATATGGGCAGATAAAGGATTGTCCCTTCCTTTGTTTCCACGCAATCCATATTTCCGCCGTATTCACCTGGGACGAGCGTGGTTTCCATACGCCCAAATCGAGGGGCAACCCCTATAGAGCCAATGAAGGGATGGAGAGGAATTTGAATTTTCTCCAACTTGCTCTTGCGGAGTCTCAGGGTTCCCGTTTGAGCGGCTAAATCAAGCTCCCAGTGGTATATAGCTTCTGGCAAAGGTTCATTGAACAGAAGATCCTTCCCTTCACTTTCTCCAGTTAGGGAGCCAAAGTGAGGTAAAAGAGAGGAGAAGGCATATTCTCGATCTAGAAGAATCTTTTTGATGACTATCTGCAGCAAATCACCTGGCTGAGCTTCTTCGATCCAGATAGGTCCTACCAGAGGGTTGGACTCTTGAAACGTGGTAGTCTCGCTTTTCTGTTTTTGGGACTTGGTTAATGGGTTCCCATAACGGTCGAACCCATGAGCATCTATGGTGGAAGCAGTTACTGAATCACCACTCCCAACACGCAATAGGGGCCGGTTCGGACCGTAGGTGTACTGATAGACCCTCGGTTCTAATATATGGAGTTTAGCTTTTTGCCGGGCAGAACTCATATGCCCTCCTTTCTGGATTTTAGGTTTTCCTCAGAGATACTCCTAAGGTTTAGGCTGGAGGCTGGTCGACATTCAGTGTTGGTCCGTGAATACTAACAGAACTCTTCTTAAAGCACTGCTGCCGAATAGTCTGGTGTCGGTGAGTGGTTTTGACCTACCACGATCCTCCTCCTCCTCCTCCAAAGCCTCCACCACTGAACCCTCCGCTGAAACCGCTTCCTCCGGATGCTGCGGAGGTTCGCGACGGCGAGGATGAGAACGTAGCACCCATGGTTCGAAGCCCTTCACCCAGATCTGCTACCAGAAGTGCAGTATAGAATCCAGTTACTGGCCAGGCTGAACATTCATACCAGCCGGGTGGTTCTCTATACAGATCCTTGAAAGCCTCGGCCCATTCATCAGCTACTCCCATTACCATGGCATAGGGGAGAACTCGATCGAATACCGTAGGATCTTCCTTGGATAGTCTTTCCAGACGATCCTTCTCGGCCCTATTAATGAACTCCTTCAGACCGAGCAATTCATAAAGCATCAATACCCCTTTTGTACTCAGTCGAGGCATTATGAAGGAGAAAGCTATGACGATAGCTCCTGAAAGAGGAAAGGATATCATTAGGTCCAGTCTGCCAAAGGAACGGGTCAAGAAAATACCACCTATTATCAGCACCATGCCGAAACCCATATAGGCCTTTCTCATCTTATCGGGACGACCAGAAAAATAGCCATTTCTTGTCAGTCCTTGATAGAGGGAGTTTTTGATGGACGGAAGGTGAACGTGGAATTTGTTTTTCAAAGAAGAAAGGGCCACTTCTGTTTCTCCGCTTTCAAAGATTCCCGTCAGAAATGACAGTTCGTGTTTTTTCAAATCACGGTCGCTGGCATAATCCTTTTTCAGAAGAATAAAATAGTAATCTTTCTTGGACAGAAAGAGCAGTTTGGTGGAGGTTGTCTGCCTGATCTTCATGTAGCCTCTTACCGCAAGGTCAATAGCCATGGCGGTGATATCGGTTAGATCGGCTCTCTCATCCATCAAGGTGCCTGCCTCCGAAGGGGTAAGCTCAGATGGAGGATGGTATTTGACCATTATCGAACGAGGTATCTTGGGGTTCCTGCCACGCGTGAACCAGAGCAGGAACATCAGGATAAAGACTATAACCGGAACAAGAAAGAATCCGTTATCCTGAACTTGCCAAAAGATCCGGAGGAAGATGCTGGGTTCACTCAAGTATCCTTTAGGAATAGAAACAACAATGGTCAGGCCTTCCCTTGGTCCTATATTATCCAGGGTAGCCACCAGGCGTGAACCTTCCCAATGAACTCGGGCCTCGGAACTAGTCGAGCCCCTGGGACCAGTGAAACTCTTCCATGTTACCTCTTTTTGATCAATCTCATCGGGAAGATAAATCAAGGCTTTCGCCTCACCGATGGACACATCCCACTCATCCCCGGTCACATTCCAGTAGAGCTCATCATGGTCATTGAAATAGTTGATGCCTCGCTTAACCTGGTAAGAAACGTTATAGGTTTGAATTCCTCGAACATATCGGGAAGGGTCACCGATTTTTATACTTGTGTAGGCTCCCTTTCTGGAGGTTTCGTAGGGGTGATCGATTCCATCTTCATCGGTTACTGAGATAACTTTCAGGCGAAGATTATAGTTGACAGCTCCTCTCTTGTACCTGACGGGAATGTCCCGGTAGATTCCGTGTTTGGATTCCAATTGAAAATCTACGGTGATGTGTTCATTGACGGTAAGAGTACTGTCGTTGCCAAGGGCTATTTCGGAGGTGAAGTTCTCAATTGTCCAGCCCCAGGCTCTAGAGGTGAAGAAACAGACCAGTAAAAGACAACTCAGGCCGATAAACTTGTTTGTCTTCTTCATGTGCCCTCCCTTCTTACTCTTATCAAAACTTTACCTTGACTACATCTCTTTCTGATTCTGAAGGAAGCAAGAAGTATTCAACCCTCTTGAATCCGAATCGCCCTGCAATTAAGTTGCTGGGGAAAGCTTCGGTCATTATGTTCATATCCCTGACTACCGCGTTGTAGTATCTGCGAGAAAGCTGGATATCCTCCTCCAGCTTTGACAATGTCGACTGCAGGTCCAGGAAGTTTTGATTAGCTTTGAGGTCAGGGTAGCTTTCGGATATAGCGAACAGACTCTTGAGCGTCGAGGAAAGAAAATTCTCTGCCTCACCTTTTTTTTGGCCAGGCTCAGTCACCTGCATGGCCATGCTTCTGGCTTTTGTTACTTCCTCCAGGGTTTTCTTCTCATGGGAGGCGTATCCTTTCACTGTTTCTACTAGATTAGGGACCAAATCATACCTTCTCTTGAGCTGTACATCCACGTCCGACCAGGCTTGCCCGACTCGAAATTTAAGACCCACCAATTTGTTGTAAATAGCAATCATCCATATTACTATACCTGCAACCACTACAACCATGATTCCTAATAACACCCATCCTGTCATTTATTTCACCTCACTGTGCAATATTGGTAAGACGCATGCATACTATCTCATTTACGGAAATAGTCAAGCACGCGCCCGCTTCTCTCACCGGAACCCGGTATATGAGAGCAAGCTTCTTGACTTCAATAGCTACCTTGGGTGGAACCGTATCCTAATCCATTGCGGGCAAGTACGATTACCTCGGATCCTAAACTTTCTATTTGACATTATATACTCTGTTTGGAATACTGTAATACTATGTCCCGTTTTGTCGGGTACGGACAGCGTATTTATGGAAGCAGCCCTTCTAACCGGATTGAGAAGTGCTGAGATTTGGCAAAGGTCACTGTCCGACAAATGCTATTAAAGGTTCTTAGGTGAGTGATGGATTCGCCTCCTGGTCAGATTTAACAAAGGATGATTATTCTGTATAATTGCACTATCCAAAACCAAGGGTTTATTGTGGGAGGATTCTATGCTTAATGCTTTTGCTTTAACTATTATTTTTGTTGTTGTGGTCACCGTGGTCGCTGCTTTTGTTCGGGGAAGAAGAAAAGATAAATGCCTGAAGGATTTTTCCGGAAGCCTCCTCACTCTGCAAGATACAGCGGGTAAACTCATCTGGGGCAGGCTCAGAGTAGAGAGCACAGGTATTGAATTAGTTTATGGCAGTCCTCACAAAGATAATGAAGGGCACGATGAAACCAGCTACATTCTCTATAAGCAAGAGTATCCCATACTCAAGGCCCTAATTCGCTATCATGATGAGCTGGATGATGAGGCAAGGAAAAGGAGAGAAATAGAGCTAGAGAAGACCTATCATCCGAGCACTTTGAGGAGACTACGAAGAAAAATCCGGAATTTCGTCAACACCTTTAGAAACTCAGTAATTGAGATAGTCAATCTCTTCGTCGGCCAGGTCAAGAAAACCGGTCCCGGTGGTAGGATACTAGTAGGCCAGGATAAACACGTCTCCCAATTGCAGCAAGAACTTGGTCCTGCCTCAGGAACTGCTTATGAGCCTTTGCTCGAACCACATATTGGCAAGAAAGTAGTTCTGGAGATACTCGAGGATAAGAAAATAATTGAGTATCCCTGTATCTTGAAGGAGTATACCGCTGAGTTTATTGAAGTGATGGATACTAACTATCGTATCAAGGAAGATGAACCGGTTCGAAAAGCCGACCTGATAGTGCCTCGAAAATATGGTATCATTCGGCATCTTGGAGAATAAGCCCTCTCTATTACCTTCATCTAACACATTCTACCCGTGTTAGTTCAGCCTGAACTTTCCACTATGCTTCACCCTGTCATCCAAACCAGCCAGAATATAGGGTATTATTCTCCAGAGTCTTCTGATTCTTCTTATGATCCCTTTATGAACCCTATAAGGGTCATCAGAACAGCGATCAAAAACATGATACTGCCCAGACCTAGTAGCGGTTTAAAATAGAACCAATGAAAGATGCTGGCCAAAATCGTTCCTACCATAAGGAGTATCCCAAGAATGTTCTTAGCCGTATCTGCAAGCCCTATCTGTGGCATAAGTAGTGCGACTATAATACAGATCAATGCCAGAAGTAGGGCATGTGCGTGAGCCCCGGCATGCATCTTCCAGACACTCCATATAGCAAAGTAATCTGCAAGATTTCCCTTTTTAGCTGATGATTCCAATGCTTCACTATGCGACTCATGTTTGAAGCCCAAATATAAACCAACAAAACACCAGGCAAACAAGTAACACAGCCCAAAAATACTTAATACTGTAGTCATTTGTTATCCTCCTCTTTATTTTTCTTCTCCTCGTTTTTCTCTTTCTGATACCCCAGCGATATCGCTTCCCCTCAGCTAACCTCCTCCTTCAACGCGTTCGTTACCATAGCCTCTGGCATTTTCTGCGGGTTATTACCAGAGCAGTTCTCAGCGGTATGGGTCATAGTCACCATGAATAGCATAGCTCTCACCTCCTTTCGCTCTTCTTCCACAAACTCTCCCCCGGCACAAACTGGCGGGCTTTCTTGGCCGAAATCTAGATAGGTTGTCCTGTCCGAGGATCAGCTTAGGTTCCAGGACGTTTCACAGAGAGTTCTTGCCGCGTCCTTGAGAAGGGATGGGCTTACGCGCCGTGGGAGGAGGAGTACTACGGTCAGGATCATTCGGATATATGTTTTAGTATTCATCTTGGTCTCAGCTGGTCGTTGGGGCGAGTCCACTATACCGATAGATTTAGTATACAAGATAAGGGCGGTCTGTCAAGCCCCTTGCTTCACCACCATATCTCCAAAATTAAACTGATAAGTGCTGAGATTTGTCTTATCAGAATTCATCAGCCACTGAACAAGATTCTGAATAAGGAAACTAAGGTGAAAGTCCTACCTTTTTTATATAGCAATGACATTGAGTGGAGTGGACGGCGAATCACCCGAGAAATCCAGATAAGCCCAGCAACGTGTCATAAAGCTCTTCAAGAACTTTACTCAGAAGGAATCGTCTTACTTCGCAATGTGGGAAAGACATATCTTTATCACTTCAATCATGACAATTATGTAGCTAAAGAACTATTGTATCCGTCATTCAAAAAAGAGGAAAGGTTACTGAAAGTGATTTCTCGTCTACTGAGAGATGAATTCTGCAGAGGTATTCTAATTTAGCGGGGTTGACATTTTCCGCTGGTTTACTATACTTTGGTAACAATGAAGGTTTACCTGAAGACTGAACACTGGTAGTATAAGAAGGATTTTTGCCTGAGCGTGCAGTTCAGTAATCGTTCACTGTATACACTTTAAGAGTTTTCAATAGGACTATTTTGGATACAACTTGAATAAGGTTGTTCTTTATGAACCTTGAGGTCTTTCGGCCGTGTAAGGACAATGACGGGTGGTTCCCAAGTTGATCCGTAGCCGCATTCGTGTCGCTGGTCCAGGATGATCCGGATTAGAGCTCGCTGAAAAACTCCCATGATAGCCTCATCCTAAGCTGACTATACTAACCAGCTAACCGAGAATAGACGCCTTGGTGGCTAGGCTTCTTCCATTGAATGCTTATCCTCAACGCAGCTTTCATTCAATTATGCTTAGCCCCAAAACTCTTCTCGTTATTAGCGCTGCCACCCAATAAAACTGAGTAAATATTATTTCCGAAGAATACTGTAGCACCCTACTTTGACCCCAATCTCTTAATTATGTAGTAGCTACAAACTGCGGTAAGAGATGGTGACTTCTGATATGAAGAGCGTAGTACTATCCCGTGTTAGGCGGGTAGATGCTTACAAAAAGAAGGGGCGGTTCCTAAAGTCTTGAAAGGAGGTGAAAAAGTGGGCAGGGCGCTCTAGTGCAGAAAAAAAGAGAGCCCAGGAGAAGTTGGATATTAAGTTCTTTACAGAAGCTTTCAAAAATTCAGATACAAGGAGAATGAAATGAAAAGACTGTTGACGATTGTTGTGCTTATGGCATTTTGTCTCGGTCTCGCTTTTAGCACGGCAAGTTATGGGCTGGAAAAAATTGGTGAGGGAGTAACTATACGCTTCTTCTGCGGAGGACCAGAGGGAGGTTCTTTTGCTTCTGTTGTCTATAATGGAGCAAAACAGGCAGAATATGATTTGGGAGCTGACGTGACCTACGTATGGTCGGACTGGAACGTTGCAAAAATGATTGCGGACTTTAAAGATGCTGTCGCTGCTCGCCCTGACGGTATTGCTATCATGGGACACCCAGGAGACGATGCATTTGAACTCTTAGTTGATCAAGCTATTGCCAAGGGAATTATAGTAACGAGCCAGAACACGGATCTTCCTCGTATTGAACCCAAATATATTGCAGTGGGCTTTGGTTATGTTGGTCAGGAGTTGTATGCATCTGGCCTTATGTTAGCTAGACACACCGCTAGACTCCTTGGTCTAGCAGATGGGGACAGGGCTTTAGTTTATGGACTTCTTTCACAGCCAACACGAGGACTAAGGTCAAAAGGTTGTATAGATGGCTTGGAGGAAGCAGGGGTAACGGTTGATTATATAGAAATTTCAGATGCAGTGAATGCTGATCCACCTTTGGGTGCACCAGTTGTAGCAGGATACATAGCAGCTAATCCCGATGTTAAATTAATCATAACTGATCACGGAGGACTCACCGGCACACTAGAAATGTACTTGAAAACAGCGGGTGTAAAACCAGGAGAAATAATGGGTGCAGGATTTGATCTTAGTGCAGCATCAGTAGAGGCTATTAGAAACGGGTATACTGCAGCTGTACATGATCAGCAGCCATTCCTTCAGGGGTATCTGCCCATTCTTCAAATCTGCTTGACTGAGAAATATGGCTTTGCCGGTCTTCACATCAATACCGGGTCTGGTATAGTAGATGCTTCCAATGTTGAACCTGTTGCTGCATTAGCCGAGGTAGGAATCAGGTAATTTAGTGAATCGTTTGGTAGTTGACTGAAAAATGAACGCAGCAATTTCTCTCCATTCTTGAGAAGTTGCTGCGTTCTGAAGAATTTAGAAGGTAAGTGAGGAGTCTAACCATAAAAAAGCAAAAAAGGGAAAAGATAAAAACACTAAAAGATTATCTCAAGCTAAGTGAATTTAGATTGCAGTGGAGTATGGTTGCAGTTCTTGCAATAATACTTGCAGTATTTACCATTAGAAATCCCAGGGTTTTTCTTAGTTTTAGAATTTACTATTCCTTTATGTCCATCATTCCCTTTATGGCTATCCTAGCTTTAGCTTTGACACCTGTAATTATTTGTAAAGAGATGGATCTTTCTTTCCCCTCCATATTGGGATTTTCGGCATGGATGTTTACCAGTTTATGTGCCTCAACCGGAAATCCTACCCTGGCTCTAATAATCTCTTTGATTACAGGTTTACTGGCCGGACTTTTAAATGGTATATTGGTAGTGAAAGTGGGCGTTCCCTCATTAATAGTAACCATAGGGACAATGTTTTTCTGGAGGGGAATGATTATGGTCTGCAGTGGAGGAGTGGGAAAAACGCTGGTGCCCGTTAAAGGAACAATCTTATTTCAGAGTTTAGTGGGTAGAATAGGAGGTGTCATTCCAGCTCAGGCGCTGTGGGCTGTCGGGTTGGCTTTTCTTTTCTGGTTAATTTTGAATCGACATAAATTTGGTACTCATATATATTTTACCGGAGATAATATAGAGAGTGCCAGAATGATGGGTATACCTGTGAACAGGGTGAAAATACTCGTTTTTGCACAATTAGGATTCTTTGCTGCTTTTGCTGGAATACTGCTTGTTCTTGAAGCATTATATCATTGGCCCACAACGGGACAAGGATTTCTTCTCCCGACAATAGCCTCAGTTTTTTTGGGGGGGACCTCAGCTTTTGGAGGAATGGGGACTATTTTCGGAACCTTTATTGGATGTATTATCATAGGGGCTTTAGAGGCTGGAATCATTAGTATAGGGCTTATGGGGTTTTGGACCCAGGTGTTCTATGGCTTGATCATAGTTATTTCTGTTGGGATTCATACGATTTTGAGAAGAAGAACCTGAACAATGAATATGTAAAGGGAGAAGGTGAGAGGGCGCGAGATACGAGATACGAACAACGAGATACGAGATATGCCGAAGGCAGGAGTTTAATCATAAAAAAGGCAAAAGAGAAAAAATAAAAATGCTGAAACGTTATCTCAAACTAAGTGAATTTAAATTGCAGTGGAGTATATTTGCAGTTCTGGTAGCACTATTTACCTTATTTATTATGGGAGCTCCCAGAATTTTTCTCGCTCCCGATATGTACTATTCTTTTATGTCCACCATCCCCTTTATGACTATTATGGCTTTAGCCTTAACACCGGTAATTATTTGTAAAGAGATAGATCTTTCCTTTCCTTCAGTAATGGGAATTTCCGCATGGATGTTTGCCAGTTTATCTGCCTCAACCGGAAATCCTACCCTGGCTCTAATAATTTCTTTGATTACAGGTTTACTGGCCGGACTTTTAAATGGTATATTGGTAGTGAAAGTCGGTATTCCCTCATTAATAGTAACTATAGGGACAATGTTTTTCTGGAAGGGATTGGTTTTAGTCTTCAGTGCGGCGGGAGGGATAACGCTGGTACCTCTCAGAGGAACAATCTTATTTCAGAGTTTAGTGGGTAGAATAGGAGGTGTTATCCCAGCTCAGGCGTTGTGGGCTGTCGGGTTGGCTTTTCTTTTCTGGTTAATTTTGAATCGACATAAATTTGGTACTCATATATATTTTACCGGAGACAATATAGAAAGTGCCAGAATGATGGGTATACCCGTAAATAAGGTGAAAATACTCGTCTTCACGCAATTAGGATTCTTCGCTGCTTTTGCTGGAATACTGCTTGATCTGGAGATGTCATATTATTGGCCCACATCGGGAGAAGGATATCTTCTCGAAACAATAGCGGCAGTTTTTCTAGGGGGAACCTCAGCTTTCGGAGGGATGGGGACTATCTTTGGAACCTTTATTGGATGTATTATCATAGGATCTTTAGAGAGTGGAATTATCAGCGTAGGACTTTCGGGATATTGGACCAACCTGATCTATGGTTTGGTCATAGTTATTTCTGTTTCCATTCATTCGATTTTGAGAAGAAGAACCTGAATTGTAAATAGCGGATAGCGTATGTCCTATCCGCTAATAATGAGGAGGAATTCAATGGAGCTAAAGAATGAGAAATTAGTACGAATGGTAAATATCTCTAAATATTTTGGAGAGGTGGCTGCCTTAAGAAAAGAGAATTTTGAAGTGGGATATAATGAAGTCGTTGGCTTGATAGGTGATAATGGCGCTGGTAAATCAACATTGATAAAAATACTCACCGGAGTTCACCCTCCCGGTAAAGGAAGAATATATTTTCAAGGAGAGGAAATAACATACCATTCCGTGGAAAGAGCTCGTGAATTGGGTATTGAAACTGTCTATCAGGAAAGAGCCCTAGGAGAGCAGCAAGCATTATGGAAAAATATTTTTATGGGTAGAGAAATGACCACTCACTTAGGTTTCCTACAGGTAAAAAAGGCAAAAAAAGAGACTGAGAGAATATTAAAAGAAGTAATAGGATTTACCGCAGCAGGACTTACACCTGATTCAATTGTGGAAAGATTATCAGGGGGAGAAAAACAAGGCGTGGCCATAGCCAGAGCTTTACATTTTAAGGCCAAGTTGATTATTTTGGACGAACCTACTATGGGTTTATCGCTTTCAGAGACAAAAAAAGTACTCAATTTTGTAAAAGGGATAAAAGAGCAGGGAAAATCCTGTATTTTTATAACTCATAATATATATCACGTATACCCGGTTGCAGATAGATTTGTCGTTTTAGATAGAGGAAGGACTGTAGGAGAATTTATAAAGAAAGATATATCCCTGGAAAAACTTGTTAACAAATTATACCTGGTAGCCAGAACAGGAGAGATAAGTCAAAATTGAATTCGGTAATTCTTTTTATCATCCATCGGTTGTATTCTTTGGTTGTGCGTATTGCGCAATACCATATACGATATGCGATATACGAGAAAAATGAATTCTAAAGAGCGGGTGAGAATAACTCTTTCTTTTGAAGAACCTGATAGAGTGCCAGTTTCGGCTGATTATGTTCCTGAAATTAAGAAGAAACTTGGCCAGAGAGTGGGAGATGAAGAAACAGATGTGGGAGTTATTATGGGCAATGATATGGTAATCACCAGCCATGGCTTTGCCACTAGCTATTATTTGAAAAAGGATTCTGAATATTACGGCGAATGGGGCTGCAAATGGAAGTATTTCCGAAATCCGAGCGGCTCATATACTGAAGTAATAGAGAGACCACTGGAAGATGAGAAAAAACTGGAATCATATAAAATTCCTGACCCTTATGATGAAAAGCGATATGAGCCGTCCAGGCAGATAATTGAAAAATATGGAAGAGATTACTGGATAGTAGGGGCAATTCCTTGTACTATGTTTGAAGTATCCTGGGGTCTGCGCGGCTTAGACAAGTTTATGATGGATATGGTTTCCAATAGGGACTTTGCTCATGCGTTGATGGACAAGGTGATGGAATTTCCATTGGTGGTTGGCAAAAAGCTTATAGAGCTAGGTGTTGACATGCTGTGGACCGGTGACGATGTAGGCATGCAAACTGGAATGATGATATCACTGGCTTTATGGAGGGAGTATTTTAAACCCAGGTATGCAAAGCTTTACAGTGAATTTAAAAAGCTTAACCCCACTATAAAGATAGCTTATCACAGTTGTGGTAATTGTGAGGCTATTCTGGATGAAATGTATGAGATAGGCTTGGATGTTATAAATCCTATTCAAGCCGGTGCTATGAATCCTGGATACATAAAGAAAAGATATGGCAAAAAACTGGCCATCTGGGGTACTTTAGATGAGCAGAGAGTACTTCCTTTTGGAACATCCAATGAGGTGAAAGCAGAAGTAGAAAGACTTATAAAAAATTGTGCCGGCGGAGGAGGTTTCATTTTAGCTCCAGCCCATAATATCCAAGCAGATACCAGCATTGAGAATATATTGGCTTTTTATGAAGCAGCAAAAGAGTATGGCCAGTATCCTATGCACTTATAGGACATTAAAGACTTTTCTAAGAAAATAATAATATTGGCCAAGGGGTGAAAGTGACTAATTATGAGCGGTTTGTAAAGACTATTAAGTTTGAGTTACCCGATAGGATTCTTACCTATGATTTTGTTGACAACAGAGAGTTGCTGGAAACTTATGGGGGGAAAGGAGATGTCATCGAACGAAATGCTCGCATGGCCAAAAATATTGGTTTAGACGTCATGAGGTATATCTACGATCCGGTTAATCACTGGATGGGTTCAAAAATAGAGAACTGGATACGCTTTTTTGGTGTTAATCCTGATAAATGGGAGGTATCTCAAAAAGGGGGCACTGCTTGGATTTCCAAAAGACCTTTTGCTGATGTTAAAGGATTGGAAAAAAATATGCCCAATATGCCCCAGAAACGTGAAATAGAGAAGTGGTATAAACCAACAATAAAGAAAATAAAAGAAATTTATGATGAATATGACCTGGTGTTTATCGGAGCTATTGAAGGCCCCTGTACCGACGCTTACACGTACGCTGATATGGAGCTTTTCTGTAGGGCTATTTATGAAGCTCCGGAATTAGTCGATCATCTCATGCAGTGTGCTTGTCGTTTTTCGGAGATAATTGCTGAGATATTTGCTGAAAACCCCTCTGCTCCTCTTATGTTTATGGGAGAGGATGTAGCAGGAAAATCTGGATTAATATTTAGTCCCTCTTTTCTAAGAAAGAAACTTTTGCCTTTGTGGAAAAGAATTGCAAAACCGATTAAAGATAAGGGTTTTAAATTTCTCTTCCATTCTGACGGAAAACTAGCTGATCTACTTCCTATAGTCATTAACGAATTAGAAGCTGATGGAATCAATCCTATTGAGAGAAATGGTTGTAATGATATTTTTGAGATCAGAGAGAAATATCCTCATACGCTTCTTTTTGGAAATGTCTGTTGTGAGATAACTCTACCTTATGGAACGGAAAAGGATACAGAAAAAGAAACTCTTGAACTCATCAGAAAAATTGGGCCTCAGGGGGGTATTTGTATTGGTTCATCCAGTGAGATTCATGATCTTGTCCCAGCCAGAAATGCTCTTAAAATGTATGAAACAGTTCACAAATATGGGCTTTATCCCATTAAAGTTTAATAAACAGCACAGCACTTGGTAAAATATGAAAAACTTAAGAAAATATGGAAAGGCCCCTTTTAACGTGGCTGTCATTCACGGTGGGCCGGGTGTACCCGGAGAAATGGCGCCAGTGGCGCGTCAACTCTCTACTGGTTGGGGTATTTTAGAACCGCTGCAAACAGCAATTTCATTAAAAGGACAGGTTCAAGAGTTAAGAAGTGTCCTGGAAGAAAATGGAAGTCTTCCCATGATCTTGGTTGGTCATTCTTGGGGGGCCTGGCTAATCTTTATTCTTACTGCTCAGTGCCCTTCCCTGGCAAAGAAACTCATCCTGGTTGGAAGTGGTCCTTTTGAAGAAAAATATGCTTCAAGGTTAATGGAGACTCGCCTGAGTCGTCTTAATGAAGAAGAAAAGAAAGAAGTTTTTTCTTTAATGGAAATTCTGAATAGCCCTGAAACTGATAATGAAAGCACAGCCATGACCAAATTGGGAAAGCTTATGAACAAAACCGACACTTATGCTTCCTTACCTCATAATGGTGAGACTCTTAACTGCCAGCAAGAGGTATTTCAAAAAGTTTGGCCAGAGGCTAATGAGTTGAGAAAAAGTGGGAAACTTTTGCAACTGGGAAAGCAAATCATATGTCCGGTAGTTGCTATTCATGGAGATTATGATCCTCATCCTCCCGAAGGAGTCAAAGATCCTCTTTCTCGTATTTTAAAGAATTTTCGCTTAGTTACATTAAAAAATTGTGGGCATGAACCCTGGATCGAACCTTATGCCAAAGACAAGTTTTATAAAGTCCTCAAAGAAGAATTAGGTTAAGATAACAAATAGGATATATATTTTGCCAAAAGTAGACTCGAAGCTATTCAGGCACATATGAAGGAGGAAGGAGAGAAATGACAGGGACATTGTTCTCCCAACTTGCAAAAAGAGGGTATAAGGGGCGTATCGTACCTATCCAGCACCTTAATGACTTAGAAGAAGAAATCGAAGACCGCCACAGTAGAGGTTCTTTCGATAAGGAATTCTATAAGGAGAGACTTGACTTTTTTGAATTTGATCCACCCGACAGCTTGCCCAAAGCTAAATCAATAGTGACAATCGCCGTTCCGCGGCCTCAGGTTCGGGTCATCTTCAACTGGAAAGGAGAAAGACTGCCACTGATAATTCCGCCAACGTATGTAGCCTACAAGAATACGTATAGACAAGTGGAGAATCTACTCAGGGAGATTTTGGGTGGGCAGGAATATCGGATGGCCAAAGCGTCTCTACCAGAAAAGCTTCTGGCTGTGCGCAGTGGACTGGGCTTCTACGGAAAAAACAACATTTGTTACGTCAATGGCATGGGCAGTTTTCATCAACTCGTTTCTTTCTATACTGAACTTCCTTGCAAGGAGCATAGCTGGCAAGAATTACAGCCAATGAAAAGGTGCCTGAACTGCTCGGCTTGTCTTCGTCGCTGTCCTACTGGTGCCATCACACCTAAACGCTTTCTTCTCCGTGCAGAGTGCTGCATCGTCTTTCATAATGAGAGAGTGGGGGATTTTCCATCCTGGCTAGATCCAAACTGGCACAATTGTGTGATTGGGTGCCTTGAGTGCCAAAGGGTATGTCCTGAAAACAAGAATCTGCTGGAATGGATTGAGGATAAGGGAGAATTCTCCCAGGAAGAGACCGCTCTTCTCTCAGAAGGAAAACAGCTTGATCGACTTCCTTCCTCTATGGTCATAAAATTAGAGAAACTAGATTTAGTTGAGTACCTTGATGTTCTCCCCCGCAACTTGAGTGTCCTTTTCAATAAAGGGAAACACTCATATCCACCTACTTAGCATGCTCTTAACGGGCGACGAAGCCTTAACCATGACCAGGGGTTTTTGGCAGCGGTGGGCGAATTCTTCAGGTAGTCTTCCCATCACTATTCTTTGGAACAGCCTTTCTTGACTTGCACCCATGACTATCAGGTCGTAGTGTTCTGTTTCCCCAAGCAGGGTTTTCAAGAGATTGGTGGCAGCGACGTACTTGGGTTCAAATATGGAGCCATCTACACCCAGGGATGGCGTAGTTTTCTCTAGAAATGCCTCGATATCTGGTTTGGGCCTACCCGGCGGATGCACATGAAATAAAACTACCCGGCCGCGCTGAGGCTCAACAAGTATTGAGGCTACCTCAAGAGTAAAGGCACTGTTGGGTGCTCCGGTAAAGGGCATCAGAACTCGCAGATAGCTCTGGTGATGGCAGTTCTTTAGAACGGCAACGTTGCAAGATACCCCTTCCAATACTGGATCAACTGTACTCCCCAGAGAGAAACTTCGGTTTTTGTGCCCTTGCCATCCCATCATCAGGAGATTGGTTCTCTGCTCGCGAGTGGCTGAGATAATTCCTCTTGCCACGTTACGGCAATAGCGGATAGTACTCCCGAAGGTAAAGTCGGTTGAGAGGTAAAGCATCGCTTCTGTAATTGCTTCTTCAGCAGCAAAAATAGATTTGAAGGCGTCTGAAAGAGGTACTTGGGGTGGCACCGACACTATGTGTATTGCCTCCACTTCCGCTTTCTTTGCCTGACAGAACTGGTAACAGGGTTGAGCGAGATGCACGGCATTAGCCGGATTGGCAACCGCCAGCATAATGTGGTAACCTCTCTTATTTAGGATGGGCTCTTGTTCAAGAACTACAATCTCTTCTTCAATGGTTGTAGTCTTGTGTTTGGAATAGAGGTAGTAGATTAATATTCCAGAAAAGACCCAAAGTGGTCCCACGATCCAGGCTACGAGGCTCATATGGATCAACCACATGGCCAGCACAGCCTGAGCTACTATAGCCGCGATTGGCGGGAAGGGAAAAAATGGCATCAAGAAACCATAGTCCAGTTCACGTCCCATTCGGTGGCGGGTGCGGATTACAGAAAGGTTCACCAGAAAAAAGAGAAAAAGAAACATTATACTAGCACTGGAGGCTAAATCAATGACGGGCAAAAAAGCCGCCACGCAGATGACTATTACACCTGTAAATAGAAGGGCTATGTGGGGGGTAATTCTCCTTTTTGACAGATAAGAGAAGATATGTGGCAGCATGCGATCTCGCCCCAGGGCATAGGAGACACGAGTGCCGGAATAGATGGTAGCATTAAGAGCCGAGGTCGAGGCAAAGATTACTGCAATAGTTGTCAGAAAACCTCCAAAGGGAATGAGTCGCGAAACAGCTTCTCCAAATCCCTTTTCTCCGAACTTTCCAATCCAAACCCATGCCGGTTCCCCAACTCCTTTTACCGCTACAATCGAGGCAAACGAGACGCCCACATAGACTAAGACGACTATAAGTACTGAGTAAATCATAGCTTTGGGAAGATTACGACGAGGTTCTCGGACTTCATCGCCAGCTTGGGCAATTACTTCGAACCCCTCGAAAGCAACATAGGTAAAGCCCATAGTTATCAGAAGCTTCATCCAGCCGTTGGGGAGAAATGGTTTGAAATTTGCCAAACGTTCCGGATGATACAATGCGGTTACCATTCCTGCCAGGGCGATGAAGATGAGAGTCAATGTTTGTCCCAGGGTGAGAAGTGCTCCCACTTTTCCAGTCTGGGAAACGCCTCGATAGTTTATATATAGGAATATCCCAGCGATTGCCACCGCTACCAGCTTCTCCACCACCGGCAACTGCACACCTATGAACTGGATCAATCCCAACTGAGAAAAATAATGGACTGTGTAGATAGCGAATGTGACAGCATAGAGGCCCCCGGCAACAGAAGAGGCAAACCATTCCATCCATCCGGCTACAAAACTGATGCCTCGCCCAAAAGCAATTCTGGTAAAATTATAGGCGCCTCCTGCCCGGGGGACAGATGAGCTAAGTTCTGCATATGACATGGCGGTAAACAGTGCCACGAGTCCATTCAGAGCGAAAGTAAGAATAACCCCACCAGGTCCTGCTATGGCTATGGTATTGCCGATGCCAAGAAAGACTCCGGCTCCAATCATCATCCCCACGCCCATCATGGTAATATGTAAAAGGCCGAGGTCGCGAGAAAGCGTTTTGGCTATCTTGGGCGGAGGTATTTCAGGGTCGTTCATCACCAGGTTCCTTTTTTGCCTGTGCTATTGTTCTGGAGCTGTTTGAGTGAATACGCTCTATGATACGGCGATTGCGTAGGGTTAGAAAGATAATAAAACTCAATGCTACCGCGGTGATCACCACTCCTGCTACAATATCAAATGTCATTACAGTAACTCCGCTGTTTTTGCTACTTGAATTTAGTGGGCCGTGTATCCACCGTCCGCCATAATAGTGGAACCAGTTATTAGGTTGGAGGCCTCAGAGGCGAGAAATAGTGTTATTGAGGCGACTTCCGAAGGTTCACCAAATCTTCCCAGGGGTATATTCTTAAGCATCTCTGAGCGAGCTTGAGGATCAGCCCATGCTTTCCTGCCTAAAGGTGTAAGAATAACCGTGGGAGCAATAGCATTTACATTAATATTAAACTTTCCCCATTCAAGAGCCAGAGTCTTGGTTATAGAGATTATGCCGGCCTTACTGGCTGAGTAGGCAGCGTGGTTGTCCAGGGCAATGACTCCGGCTTGAGAGGCAATGTTTATGATTTTACCTCTTCTCTCTTTAATCATATGTCTTCCCACAGCTTGAGAGAGGAAAAAAAGACCCTTTAGATTCACATTCAGCGTCTTATCCCACTGCTCTTCAGTTACCTCGGTTGCTGGATTGTTATCAACAACCCCTGCGTTATTCACCAAAATGT
This sequence comes from Candidatus Aerophobetes bacterium Ae_b3a, assembly GCA_005223095.1. GTDB lineage: Bacteria > Aerophobota > Aerophobia > Aerophobales > AE-B3A > AE-B3A. Next base: position 14,186 of record NJBQ01000012.1, on the reverse strand, counting down.
CAATCCTATCAAATTCACTGAGAACATCTCTTATTAGTCTCTTTATTTCCTTTGTATTGGAGATATCCGCCGCTATAGACAAATTCTTTCTTCCTGTTCTATCCACCTCTTCTGCTGTTTTCATCAATTCCTTCTGAAGAATGTCAACGAGGATAAGATGAGCTCCAGAATGAGCAAAGACTAAAGCTATTTCTCTTCCGATTCCCCGTGCTGCTCCTGTTACTATGGCTATTTTACCCTCAAGAGTAAACTTCGGTATTTTCACTTTTACTTACCTTTCTTAGAGAGATTCCTACCCTCCAAAAGGGCCACATAATTTTACGCGGTCTGTTACGGTTTTTTATACAGCAAATAATTATTGATTCTGGAGTTTACATAATATTCGTATAATATGCAAGTTAGATTAATTTCTAGCAAAACATTTCACAGAAAACATACCCGAGGAGCGTAATTTGGGTTGCTCTTTGGCCAGTTTTTGATATAATAGAACATCAGCGATTGGAGAGGTGACTGAGCGGTCGAAAGTGCACGATTGGAAATCGTGTGGAGGGTCTAAAGCTTTCCCGAGGGTTCGAATCCCTCCCTCTCCGCCAGCTTTTTTATATCCGTAGGGATTCGAAGCCAACCCGAATGCTTCCAGGGGAAGAAAAGTGAGCACAGAGCGAACGGCAGTGAGGGTGGCCGGCTTCGGAGAGTTACTGCGCGATGAATAAAGAGCGCGTGGGTTGTAACGGGTGCGAGAAGGTGAGCACCCTAAGTGGAACGACGGGGGAGAAGGAATCCCTCCCTCTCCGCCACAAACTTGTATCTCGTTGTTCGTATCTCGTGTATCGCAAGAAGACTTAAAGCGCACAATACCGTGGGGATTGGAAGTCGACCCTATGAATTTGATTTTCACCAGTAATTAAGTAGAATAGATTCCGAGCTTAGGAATATAATGGACCCAATAATTCGGACAATATGCTAAGATACAGGTAAGGTCAAAAAGGGAGATCCATTATGGTAAATATACGCAATAAATATCCACCGAGTTTCAAAGCAAAAGTAGCCCTAGAAGCTATTCGAGGGGAGAAGACCTCGGCTGAACTAGCCAGTCAATATCAAGTTCATCCCTCTCAGATACGAAAATGGAAGGGTATGGCTCTGAATGGCATGATCGAGCTCTTTACCGATAACGGACAAAAAAGAGACAAGGAGAAAGACCTCTTCATCGAGGAGCTCTACAAGGAGATTGGACAATTGAAAGTAGAGCTTGACTGGCTTAAAAAAAAATCTGGACTTATCGTCTAAGGAGAAGGTTTTGCTTATCGAGCGCCAAAATAAAATGATACCGGTAAGAAGGCAAGCAGAGCTTTTAGGAATAGCTCGTTCAACGGTATATTATCAGCCGAGGACTGACCCCTATAACTTAGAGCTGATGCACTTAATTGATAAAGAGTATACCAAGACTCCTTTTTATGGTTCCAGGAGAATAAGGGAAATACTCAAGAGAAAAGGCTATTTTCTCAACCGGAAGAGGATCCAAAGACTGATGAGGCTGATGGGCATCGAGGCTATCTATCCCAAGAGGAACTTAAGCAAGCCTCATCCGGGTCATAAGATCTATCCCTATCTTTTGAGAAACAAGAGAATTGAGGAGGTTAACCAAGTCTGGGGTATTGATATTACCTACATCAGAATGAAGCATGGTTGGCTTTACTTAGTAGCAATCATGGACTGGGTCAGTCGCTATGTGCTCTCCTGGAATCTATCTATTACCCTGGAGATTGATTTCTGCATCAAGGCTCTAGAAAAAGCTTTAGATATTGCTAGGCCTGAGATATTCAACTCTGATCAAGGCTCCCAGTTCACCAGTGTAGCCTTTCTTCACTGCTTAGAAGAAAGGAGTATTCAGATTAGCATGGATGGAAAAGGAAGAGCTATGGACAATGTTTTTAATGAGAGACTCTGGCGTTCAGTAAAATATGAAGAGGTCTATCTTAATGATTACGCTACAGTGAGTGAAGCCAGACATGGGATTTGTAGTTATATCAACTTCTATAATCAGGAAAGACCACATCAGTCACTGAGTTATAGAACACCAGCTGAGATGTACTTTGACAGCAATAATCAAAAAAAGAGACCTGACTGTATCTTAAGTATGGCAAATTAGTGTCTTGACAATGGGGTCCACTTCAGAATAAGATAGTAGAGGAGCAGTTTTACCATAAATGCGCTTGTAGCTCAATTGGATAGAGCATCGGATTGCGGATCCGAAGGCTGGGGGTTCGAGTCCCCCTGAGCGCGCCAGAACATTAAAGATTTTTTGAGTATTATATGGAGAGGTGGCTGAGTGGTCGAAAGCGGTCGCCTGCTAAGCGATTAAGCGCTCATAAAGGTGCTTCGAGGGTTCGAATCCCTCCCTCTCCGCCAGTGCAACCAATTCGAACTTTTGTGTCTCTCATCTAAGAGGGCAAGGTTTGACTCTCTATTCTCACATTCTTTCGCCTTATGTAATCTTCATCATAAGAAAACCTTGTTTTGTGACAAATATAGTATATAATATTCTCGTTAGACACCTACGGATCAAAGTAGCCCGGGCAAGAAGACAGAACTAGCCCGCATAGAACTTGATCTAACCCAAACTCAACTTGCCCAAAAGATCAATTCCAAACAGAAAAGCATTTCTGGTTATGAGACCGGGGCTAGACTGCCATCTATACGGACTTTAGTTAAAATCGCCAAAGTTCTTAAAAAACCAGCCGGGTATTTTTTGGATGAGTAAAGTGAAGAGGGGGTCTCGCAAGATTAAAAGAGGATATATTCCCAATTTCTCTTCTTTTATGAAAGAGTGTCAGTTCATATACTCCGACATAGTTTGGCTTCGCTGCACTCAAAGGACGCGCTTCGCGGCCCCTTTGCAACCTCGAGTCCCATTATGGTGAAATTATGGACGAAACCGATAAAAAGGCATTGGGCATAAGGGAGTATAATTAGAAATATCCTATCTGATGGTTGGGGTTTAAATGTGTAAAAGCCGAACCTATAGAATCGATTATAACACTGCGTTTAAAAGAGCACTTAATTCAGCTAAAAGATGTTTTAATGTACAACAACACAATATTAATGACGGATATATTGAATGTAAAACTAGAGCATCAATTTGGTCATGGGGTGAAACAATTTTAATTGAGGTTAACAGCATCAACTCAGAACAGACAAAAATTACTATAGAGTCTTCACCCTCAGCTCAGCTTATTGATTGGGGCAAATCTAAAGAAAATAACGAGTCGTTTTTTAGTATATTCGAATCGGAGTAGGAGTGATTAATATGAAATTATTCATAAGCTGTCACTATTGTGACCAAAGATTTTATCTTTCTACGGTTTACCCTTCAAGGAGAGATATACCAACATCTCCAACAATTAGATGTCCGTATTGCCAAAATGAATACTATTATACCCCTAATGAAATCTGGGCAGAACCAGGAACAGGTGCCCCATTAGCTGGTACCGCATTGGGTGCCATTGTAGGCGGTTTGATAGGAGGTCCCATTGGTTTACTTTTGGGAGGAGCTTTAGGCGGGACAGCAGGAGTGAGTTCTGAACAACAAGATCGAGAAGCTGCTCATAGATTCAATGAGGAGGTGGTGTAAGATGTCACCGTCTCCCATGCTCATCGATAGAATTGATTGCTTAGACGATACTTTTATAGATATTCGAGAGTCTAATGATAGCAGCCCAATAATCAAACGGGTAAGAGAATTAATAGATAGTTCTTCAAAAGAGAGGTTCTATGACTTCCTTTTAGAAGATTATGATGCATTAAAGTTAATGACCAATGCCTTAATCGATGTGAAAAAGACAGATGAAACCACTCCAATCTTTTTATTTTCTTCAGAATTTGAAAAAGATCCAGATGATGGAAGAAAATCTCGTGAAGAGTTCTCAATGCAATGTAAATATCAATTAGATCCGAAAATGAGAGCTATATCTACAATGATTCAACCTTATCAGCAAATGTTGACTTCTGAAATAACTCAATCCGATTCGACTCAAGAATTGCAATTAATGCAAGAAGAAAGAAAAGAGATGATATTTTGTTTAAATAATTTCTATGGATATTCTCTTGACGCTCAAATCGGCCAAGGATTTTCAGATAGAACACAATTAATATCTCTCTCAGATATCTCATGTAAAGTTTACGAAGATTTAATTGCTAAATTTCTTCAAATAGGGATCGCCTCAGTCCTTCAGCATATCTGCTGGTGCAAAAACCATAGTACAGTACCATATGCAATACTAATCCTTGGGTCAGACGAAATAGGAGATGTGAAATGTCCTGTATGTAAAGAGCCCCTTTATTCAGGTCGATTTATTTCACTAAACCCAGAATTTGAGCCACTTATCAAATCCTTTGGCGGATTTTTACCATTATTAATAGGATGGTGTCTTACAAAAAAAGGGATTGAATGGACAGCCGATGTAAAGATAGAGAATCAAGAATATGGCGATATTATTTTCAAATATGATGGAAAATATTGTCTTGTTGAATGTAAAATATGGAGTCGGAATAAGAATAATAGGGGCATTGAGAATTGTATTGAGAAGGCTCTAGAACAGGCAGTAAAGCATATGAAATATTGGGAAGGTTGTAAGGTGAATATTAAAAGGACGGATATACTCACAAATGAATTGGATAATGAGATTCTTAAGAAGGAATTACGAAAAGCAATGAATAATAGGGCCCAGGAAATTGCGGGCAGAAGAATTAGAGTTCACCCTATTAAATCAATCCCAACGTTCATTTTTGAACTGAGAGATTAATCGTTATATGATTATATAACGGAAAATGTGATTGAAATGCCCAATGGAACGGAAATTTCGTCTATGATTCTGCGGAAACCTTCGGTTTCTTTACCCTCACTCCGTTCGGGTCATATAACAAGCGGATACGCGGTTTGCTTCGTTAAACTTACTCATCCAAATTGCCTTGCTACACCCGATAACTTCGTATATCCGCCAATTATTAGACGAAATAGCACTTTGAAGTTAAAAAAATGGAATTGAAAGAGATTTTAGGATTATCTGCTTTAATTCTTAGTATAGTAAACGGTTTAATGCTTCTAAGGTATTACCTTAGAGATAGACCAAAGCTAGCTGTTCATTCGATACATCCAGATGTATATCAGTGGTGGTTCAAATTGCCTAGCGGAGAATTTGAGGGTAATCCAACTAGAAAATATGGATTTTAGCATACATTGGAATCAGCAACTGTGATTTCCGAAAAGTATCATTGGAGTCATGGAGACTTTATTTCAGAACTGTGGGATTTAGACAAATTGAGTTAAAGCCAATGAGTATTCCTGAACCGAAAGCAAATTTGAGAGATTCAGGAAATGTTAAGTTTTGGCCAGTTTGGGCCAACGAGGGCTTTTGTTTGGTGGCGATACTCTTGTAGATTCTGGTACTAGTATTTCTGGTATGGTATACTATGTTGCTGAATTATACGGTGGTGAGGCATGGAATCCCCAAATCAAGAATGGAAAGATAACTGGAAAATTAGTAATCAAAGGCGTCTTTGGGAAAAAGGCATATTGTAAAATTATCTTTTCTGAGAGGTCTTTAGAGGAAGTTACATCTATGATAGAAGGTATAGAAAAAATCGTGTAGGAGCACTACTTCACCATACATCGGTGAGTTTGCGGTTTCGCTTCGCTGTACCCAAAGGACGCGCTTTGCGACCCCTTCGTAAACCCGAATCCCATTAGCCGTTCATTGCAGGCAATGGATTTAATTATTATCGGAATTATCCCCTTGGCAACCCCAAAGGCAACAATTTATGTTTCTAATTCTTGCTCCAATGACGATGCGCAGAATCATCTACTTGACAGAGACATATACTATATAGTACGGTAGAAAGACGGTGCACTGACAAAAATTAACTGGCTAACCCACGCATGAACACGGACGCTATCTATCATTTCCACTTTTGAGTATGTAGTGGAATCACTCCCTCGGGGACATATCTCTTGGCTTTCTTGCCGGTGATGCAAACGTTAGAGCCTCGGAATGGTAATAGGAATTTATGTCGGAAAAACTTGAAGAAAAAATTTTAAGAGAAATCTCAAAGACGGGATTCCCACTTGAGCTGAGAGTTTCGGAATTGCTCAACGATATAGGATATTATGTTGCCAACAATCTATACTATGTGGATTTGGATGAAGATAAAGGCCGGGAAATAGATCTGAGAGCATTAAGGAATTACGATTTCAAAATTGAAAGTAAACAATATTTTATAAGGCACTGCCTTTTAATAGAGTGCAAAAAAAGTTCAGAGAAGCCCTGGGTAATATTCACATCACCGGAGACGCCTTATGATCCTGGGTATCTTGATGTTGATTGTTCTGGTGCTGATTTCGATGTAAATATTAAAGGGCTGCAGAAAGATTTCGATCAGCTTAAGAACATTCACCCTTTCTGTAAATATGAACGCAGAGGAAGGAGCTTTTTTGAACCATTCAAAAAGAATCCAACTGGCGAGGCAATAGTTAAGGCTTTGATGTCAACAGTTAAGGCATCTATTGGGATGCGGGATAATAAGTTCGCATCTGGTGGAACTAGCGTATGCTTCTTTTATCCAATAGTTGTTTTTGAAGGGAAACTTTTTGAAGCTTATTTAAATGAAGGAAAAATCGAAATAATTAAAACTGACAGATTGATGGTTTCCTTTTTTTATGAATCTCCTAAATACAAAAATGAAAGATTCACAATTCCTGTAATTACAGAAAAATCATTTGGAACTTTTCTTAATGACTTAGATGCTATTTTAGAATTTTGGGGTTTATTTGCCGAGAGGAATCGAAAGCTGTTTAAGGATCGATAAAGCTCCAACCTGTCAGTTCACCCGGTTGGTGTTCCGCTGCATTTCACACCAGCCGGTGACTTCTGGGTTAGCCGCACGGACCCTGTAATTGTGGGCTCTGAGGAGAAGAAATGACAACCCTCAAATACATACAAAATTGGGCTAATCGCAACCGTGGCTTAATAGCCCTCATCGGTACTGTGATGACAGGGGTTGGCGTTTTTGGATCTTGGATTGTTCAAGCCATATCATCGTTCGTGAGTATTGCTCCCCAGTTCGTTGACCTCTTCCGCCAGTATGGGATTGTCGCCTTCTGGATCGGGTTGTTCCTGGTTGGCATCGCTCTTGTCCTCGTATTTCTAGGCTATGTCCGCCGTCTCTCTGTTGTTGAGGAAAAGCTCTTAATCCTTGAAACTATTCCTGAGATTATGCTAGATGAGACAACATCCGCTAATCTCAGCAACTGGTCTTTCGGAAGTGACCAATGGTCTTCGGATGAAGATGGCCTTAGTGTGACTCGTTCGTTATTTGGTGGTGTTTGCAGGATTGGCTCGACTTGGGAAAACTACGAGCTTGTCTTTGAGTTTAAGATCATAAACAAATGCGCGGCGTGGATTGTCAGGGCTGCTTCTCCTGGACACTACGTGATGATCCAATGTAACAATCGCCAGATTCGACCCCACACGCTTACTACCATCAAACAGCCAAACGAGCCTTTAAGGCTCAAGTTCACGGTTGTTACAGAGATAGACCATGAGCTTGCATTGGCCGAGTGGAACAAAGTGCGAACACAAGTCTGTGGACACGGCATTAAAGTCTGGATCGGAGAGAAGTTAGTTTGGTCAGACTCAGAGCTATTGAAAGGGTTTCCGATGGGCACCGTTGGTTTCCGTTGTGCAGGCGCCGAGCATGCGCTGCTTAGGAGCATTCGTGTGGTGAAAAAGCGGACATAGGAGTGGATATGCGCTGCGAATCACTATGGATTATCATCCGCTGAACAGTCGACGCTCCGCGCCGCCTATCCAGCAGATGAAGCTGGCAATCGAGCCGTCACGTAAGGGTACCGTCTCACTTACAGCTTATCCGTAGCGCTGTTAGATGCCCGATGGACACAAACGAAATGTTAAATAAGTAACAAATTGGGAAGTGCGGAGAACTGCTAGTTCAGTACAAACTCTTGTTAAACGGAGTAGAGTCAGCCTATGTTACTACCGATTCTGGAATTGATTTGGTTACTTATTCACCTAAAACCGCGGAATCCATCACAATCCAAATAAAGGCCAATCTCAAAGCTAAACCTGGCGGTGGTAGGAGACAGCTCGCATTACACTGGTGGGTGCCGGAAGATTCGCCTGCCGACTTAGTTGCACTCGCAGATCTTTCTACAAATCGGGTTTGGTTGCTTAACATGGAAGAAATCTCTGAATTCGCACAGCAACACTCGAGTGGTCGATATCATATCTATATGTACATTGATCCTACTGTAAAGCCCAGCAAAGCCAAGAGGCGTGTATTTGCCTATGAGTTTGAGGAGTTTTTGTTGGAGAATAGACTCTCCACCATATATTTTGAATAGTTGTACATCTAGGAACTCGTTGGAGGCCGCAGGGGTATAGCTTCGCCGACCCCTGTGACCTAGCTCAGTCGTCATGCATGGAAATGAATGAGAGGTGCTCTTGAGTACTACCAGAAACTCGTTCAGAATATTTAATGCTTTCTCAAATGAATTTATAAAGAAATTTGATTTCTATTTAGATTCATTTGATGAATTATTTCACCTTCAAGGGGAAATTGGCCTTGATCAGAATGAATTGTCATCGCTACCTGAATTAGACCAAAATTTAGTAAAAGCATATTTGTTCTTGGCTGAGTCATCAAATACAACAGCAATTGGTACACTTCGGTTATTAAGTTCGAATCTGTATTCAGATGCATATTCTTTAGTTAGAATACTGTACGAAATTGCTTGTTTAATGCATTATGGAAATATGTCAAGAACTAATAAAGAAGAGTTATATTTTTCAATGTTTAAATCCAATCTTCCTGAAGAAGAGCATTATAAAAATGAATGGAAATTAATCAAAAAAGCAGAAAACCAGTATGAGTCGGAATGTCCTGGATTTATTGCGGTAAGGAGAGAATTAAATAATTTCGGAGGGCATATATCAAGAAGAAAGGTTGTTTCAGGAAATATAACTTCAATCGGTGAATCTTCAGCTTCAAGATTATTTTCCTACAATTTTAATAATCGCTATCTTTTAGCTGGTCTGGAGTTTGTTCACAATACGTTTAACATAATATTAGAAGAATATGCAAAACACCTTAAAGAGTTTAATGGTGTAACAAATGAAGCTTATGATGATATTATGAAATTTGCTAGTAATTTTTTAGACAATATTAGACCTAAGTTGCAGAATTTTATTGATCCAAATATACCATAAATATAATTCATACATAACAAGCGCATGAAGTTGGACCCAAACGCGCGTGCCATTTTTTTGGGTTTTGAGAGTTATATCTAAAACCATCATTTTTCAAAATATCGTTTGGCGTTGGGCCGCTTATGCGTGCACCGTTATGAGTAAAAATATATGCTTAGTCGGAAAGATATAAAAAAAATAGCTAAAACTCGCCTTACGGATGCTAGAATCTTATTAAATAATAAAAGATGGGATGGAGCAGTATATCTTTGTGGATATGCTATTGAGCTTGGTTTGAAATGTAAAATTTGTGAGATTCTTAATTGGCAAGAATATCCTGAAACTAGGAGTGAGTTTAACGATTATCGTACTTTTAAAACACATAATCTAGACGTATTGTTGCATCTCAGCGGTATTGAATCACACATAAAAGCAAATTATCTATCTGATTGGTCAATAGTTGCAAAATGGAAGCCAGAAGCTAGATATGAACCCGTAGGTAAGGTTAGACTTAGTGACGCAAAAGAAATGTTAAAAGCAACTCAAAAATTATTAAAAGCATTATGAAAAAATTTGTAGAAAAATTAAAACAGAAAGAAATTGAAATATCTCAGGAAAAAGGGGATTTCGCTTTATTTGCCCTTTTTCTAAGAGGAGATATTCAGGACAAATGGGATTTATTAGTTGCTGCGCCATGGATTGAAAAAGATAAACCTAGAGCATTAAAATATATAGCTTCAATAATTCAAAAATCTTTTATGCCGGATGAGTTATTAAAGATTGCGAGGATTGTAATTATCGATCTCAACAATCCAGCGCTAAGAACAATTCATCAAGCTGTAAATGTTGAGCATGGCAGTGTAAATGTAGTTAATTGTAATTTCTTTGGTTTAAATATAAAAAACGCATATTTAATTACTTCTTCAAAGAAACACATAACAACTCAATCCACCCGATCTTCCCCGCCGCCTAACGGCGTCGGTTCAGGTGGATGATTTCACATGTTAGATGGTAGGAGATGACAAAATGAGTAATAATAACCAATCCACACTGACTTTATTCCCTGAATTAGCTGCACAATGTAGTGAAAAGAAACACGATACCACAGAAAAACTTACACGATTAGATTTAGGTGGTATAAAAGAAAAATTGTTACCTTTTTGCCGACTCAAGTATGGCGAAATTTGGGAGGACCCAATAAAGGGGCATAGGGTAGGAGTATTAGATGCCACAAATTATGGAGATGTAGAAAGAATAATGGGGGATGAAAGGATAAAGTTAATAGTTAATGACCCACCATATAATGTTGTAGTTGGTAACAAGAATACTGAGAATTTGTTTAAAAAAACGTTGGCTGATTATATGGTTTTTTCTCAAAAGTGGGTACAGAATGCCACCGCTATTATGGCGAAAAATGCGCATTTGTATATATGGCTTGGAGCCGATCAAAAAGACGGTTTTCAGCCACTTGCAGATGTTCTGATTATGATGAGAGAATTTAAAGAACTAAGATCCAGAAATTTTATTACTTTAAGAAATCAAAGAGGCTATGGAACACAAAAAAATTGGATGTGGGTAAGACAGGAATTGCTGCATTATGTAAAAGGTGACCCCAAATTCAAAGTAGTTTACACGGATATCCCAAAAATATTAAAAGGGTATTACAAGGTGATAAATGGTAAACGAACCGAAAATATGGAGCGAAGTAAATCTGATTGTATCAGACCAGGAAACGTTTGGATAGATATCCAGCAAGTATTTTATAGGATGCAAGAAAATGTCCCTGGTTGCTACGCTCAAAAGCCTGTAAAAGCAATTGAAAGGATAATTTTAACAAGCTCAACCGGCAAAGATACTGTAGTTGATTTCTTTGCTCATTCAGGTACAACTTTGTTGGCTGGTGAAAAGTTAGATCGAAAAGTCTATACTTTTGACAATGACCCGATTTTTGCAGAGCTAACCATTAGAAGATTAGAACAATACAGACAAACAAGCAAATGTGGATGGCAATGGAATAATCCCTTTCCCGAGGTGGATAATGTTGACGGGGGTCAACAAAGATGGATTTAAGACAATTAAAAGAATACATAAATAAACTCGCAGCTAATCTACAAAATGGAGATAAGAAACTTCTTGAAGCACGCCTGGAAAGTCTAACGTCTGCTTTCCCTTTTAATGAATACGAGTATATGCTCATATTCTTAAGAGACAGAGGCGTTATAACTTTTGAGGAATATGAAAAGTTGAGAGATAATTATGTTAAGACAAACAGGTATCTTGAACTCTATGGACTAGCTCCTCGAATATTCGGTCAAATTTGGGGTGAAGAACACATAAAAGATTTAGATAGTAGATTTAAAAAGGCAGGTAAATCATTTGACCCAAAATATAGCGGGCAATACGATATTTGGATTGAAGGCGTTAAATTGGAAATAAAAGCATGTAGAGCGATACATACAAAAAAGAGAGGTAGCCTTGTATCAAAGGCATTACGGTATGATTCAAAAGAACCTTTCTGGATGAATTTTCAACAGTTAAAACCCGATCATTGTGATGGATTTGTTTTTATTGGTGTATGGGTTGACCAAATAGTCTATTGGGTTATGACTAGCAAAGAGGCAAAAGAAAGTAAGTATATTAGTCACCAACACAGAGGTGGTATAGAATACCAAATAGGGGTAACCGACAAAAACATTGCAGATTTCGAGATATACAGAGTACGTGTATCCAAACTTGCTGATACTATTCTTCGAAAACTAAAAAAGAAATAAAGGCTTGCTTTCAAGAGGAAAGTGTGAGGGCGGATTTATTCTTTAGAAATATGAATAAAACCATCTAACAAATCGCTGCACCTGACCGCCAACAGCGTGTAGTTTTTCAAAGGTTTCATCCCCCATCAAGGTTTGGTGGTTTTTCAAAGTTTGTGCCCCATCCTGTTGGCGGCAGATGAGCTCCGCCGTTAGGCAAATCAAGCTCAACATCCGTGTTTCGCTTGAAAAGAAAAGAGCGCGCGCTTTCAACATATAACACAGCCTATACGACTCATCGCTCCGCTCCCCGGGCCTCGCCACAATTTACCTTCGCTACACTTCGGCAAAACGTCGCATATGTTGGAGACGTTGTGCGTGAGAACGATTAGAAGTTAAAACCGTAACTGTTGGAGTAGAGCATCCTGAATAAAGTCCTAAGTACTATCCAACAGTGCTTTCTTTGACGTAAATTTCAAAGATATTGTTTCTTAGCCTTATTCCGTGTATGCGCGATTTTGGGATCCAGATTCTCATACCATTGTCAAACAATATGGCTTTTTCAGTTTTGTATAAAATACGAACTTGAGCCCAGATGTATCTTTCCTTTGGATGTATGAGATTGCCACGCCTGCCTTCGGCAGACTCGCAATGACAGACAGAAGACTTCGTTCCTCCATTAGAAAAATGTCACGCCAGAACATAAGACTACCTCCTTCCATACTTGCCAGTTCTTATGGCGATTCTCTTATTGATATTCAAGCTTTTGGCTATCTGTTGATAGAACATTCCCAACATACGCAGTTGAGTTGCTTTTTTGGATAGTTTTTGATATAAATAAAATTGGCAGGTAGGCAGTATTTTGATGTGTGCAGTTATTTCGGCGGCGATTCGAATTGGTGGCAACCGCGTCCGCCATAAACTCGTATATCGTATGTCGTATATCGTGAAGAAAGAATCCCTCATAAAGCCTTGACAATCTCTCAAAAATATATATCATGATATATACGTTGCAAAATACTGTCAAACTTTATGAAAGAAGAGGGGGTTAATTATGAACACAGCAAAAATATTCATAAACGGTCGTAGTCAAGCTGTCCGACTGCCAAAAAAGTACCGTTTCCAAGGAAAGGATGTTTACATAAAAAAGTTAGATGACATGGTGATACTTATCCCTAAAAATAACCCCTGGGCATCTCTCATTTCCAGTGTGCATGAGTTCAGTGACGATTTTATGGAAGAAAGGCATCAACCATTTCAGCAGACAAGAGAGACTCTTGAATGAAATATCTATTGGATACCAATGTATGTATTTACATCATAAAGAAAAAACCTTCTCAGGTCTTTGAAAAATTAGAAACTCTTCAAATCAATGATGTTGGTATCTCAGCAATCACATTAGCAGAATTGGAATATGGCATTAGTAAAAGCATGTTCCCCGAGAAAAACAAAATAGCACTGATAAAATTTTTGGCTCCCCTGGAAATTCTTCCATTTACAGAAAAGGCTGCGGAAATATATGGAAAAATACGCTCTTACCTGGAAAAAACAGGGTCTATTATTGGAACTCTGGATCTTTTCATAGGTGCACACGCAAAATCTGAAAACCTGGTTCTTGTTACGAACAATGTCACAGAATTTAGCCGTATACCAAACTTGAAAATTGAGAATTGGGTTTGATATTATTTTCCCTCAGTCACCATTTCCTCTAAATAACCGAAGTGCTTCATCTATCTTATATTTACACGCTTACTCTTTGCCCCTGATCCCTGGGATATGCTCCCCGCAAAACTTACATTTGCCATCTTCTATACCAAAACTGCCAAAATGGATTAATGAAAGAACGAGAGCCAAAGGAGATAAGATCAATGGATAAGTATGGAGATTGTTCGTTTTGTGACGGGGAAGTAAAGGGTGATAGAGAGTGCACATATAGCTTGCTTGGCAAAAGAAGAATCTCTAACAAATCGCAGGGGCTGACCGATGAAGGATAAGGGCATAATCAGGAGTCCTGACACTGAAAGGAAAGGTATAGCTAGAGTTTGACATCAAATCTATTTCTTTGTATAATGGTTATAATTCCGATAGGATTAATAAAAGGATTGAGAAAATGAGACTTTCTACCAAAGGCCGCTATGGAGCAAGGGCTATGCTTGACCTGGCCCTCAATTCCGGT
>NJBQ01000085.1 GCA_005223095.1 Candidatus Aerophobetes bacterium Ae_b3a | reverse complement strand
GTCCTTTACAAAAAAAGCTAATCTTGCTGAATCTCCAAATCCTACTGTAAGAAGTAGGGGGAGGCAGGTCACCTTCACTAAAATAGTTGATAATAAAGGGTTTAGAACAAAACTATCAAAAACTTTTAATATTACGATTAAATTCAAAAGGAGCAGTAAATGAAGATAGTGCTTGTGGTAGTGGATACTCTAAGGGCTGATCATCTTGGTTGCTATGGCTATTTTCGAAATACCAGTCCAACCATTGACCAACTGGCTAGGGAAGGGGTGCTATTTCTTGATGCCCATGCTACGGCCATAGCTACCGGTCCTGCCTTCACTTCAATTGTTACGGGTCTGTCACCAATTCACCATGGTTTCTATGTCACTCCATTCAACATTCCCAATCTGGTGAACTTTAATGACGCTATTCCTACTTTAGCGGAGTTAATTCCGAAAGAGAAAGGCTACACCACGGTTGCCTTTGACAATTTGATGAGTTTTCTTTGTCCTATGAAGCAACTTGTCCGCGGGTTTGAGTATTACATTAATGTCAGTTGTAGATCTAACGAACGGGGAGCAGATCTCAGAGGAGGTAGAATCAACAGCCGACTTCTTCCCTGGATAAAGCAACATGCTAGGGAGGACTTCTTTCTTTTTGTTCATTACTGGGAGCCACATACTCCTTATAGCCAGCCAGAGGACTATCGTCATTTGTTCCATCATATTCCGGGTAATCTTTCCGATCTCAAAGTAGAAAAGGCTCCTGCTGGTTATTCTTATGTGCCAGGATGGGGAAAAGTGGGAGAGCTTTGGGAGAGCGAAAAAGGTGATCCTCCCATGAGCCTTGATCTTTACGATGGGGAAATTCGTTATCTGGATGATCTTCTCAAAGAAGTAATTGAGACCTTAAAATCAATGAAAATCCTGGAGGAGACGGTTATCATCGTCACTTCTGATCATGGAGAGCAGTTAGGTCAACATGGGATGTACGGTCATCAGGGACTTAACGAGTCCGTCATTTGTATTCCTCTTATCCTCTGGAATCCCGAAAGGTTTCCTCAAGGCAAGGTCATTCGGGGATACGTTCAGCAAGCAGATATTGCCCCTACAATTTTAGATCTCATGGGTGCTGAGCAATTTCCTCATTTTGATGGCGAAAGTCTGATTCCTCTTATTATGGGCGAAGGAAATGCTCGAGAAGAGATCTTTGTGGAGGATGAAGAACAACGTGCTCTCCTGCAAGGAAAGTGGAAGTACATTCGCCATTACGAGTTAGGAAAAGACGTTCTTTATAATTTGCAGGAAGATCCCGTAGAGATTATAGACTATTCCCGAGAGTATCCACAGCAACTTCAAGTTATGTCGTCCCGGCTTCATGGATGGATAAAGAAGAATCTAAATGGATCTATTGATCCTCTACCAGAGGCGATACGAAGATGGAGGACAGAGTGGAAGAATTTCTTGGGGGAACCACTTCCCAAGGAATGGACTATTTTTCCATGAGAGTTCTTATGTCCATAATGTTCTTAATTTCCCGCGAGCAATTAATGAAGAGAATAAAATTAAAGGGGTTTAAATGAGTTTTAAGAATTCAATTGAAAGAACAATCTCTACGAGGAGGAATGAGAATGAAGTTAATGCTTATCGTAATTGATACTTTGCGAGCTGACCACTTAGGTTGTTACGGGTATTTTCGTAACACCAGCCCAAATATTGATAAGCTAACCAAAGAAGGGGTACTTTTCAAAGATGCTCATGCCACAGCTATTCCCACAGGTCCCGGTTTTACCTCCATATTTACGGGGCTCTCTCCTATTCATCATAGATTTTACTTGACTCCCTGGAATCTACCGAATCTCATTGATTTTGATGATTCTATACCTACTTTGCCCGAGATAATTCAACGAGAACTTCCAGGTTTTACTACGGCAGCTTTTGATAACCTCATTAATTTCTCTTCTCATATGGACCAGTTTGTTCGTGGTTTTGAGTATTATGTAAATCCTACAGGAACCCCTGAACCTTTGCACCATCATATAAAAGGAGAGAAGATAAACCAGCGATTAATTCCTTGGTTAAAAGAACACAAAGAAGAGAATTTCTTCTGTTTTGTGCATTATTGGGAGCCTCATACTCCCTATAACCAACCCCCTGAATTCAAGAATATTTTCCATCATGAACCGGGAACTGGTGATTTGAGGATCTCGGAGGCTCCTTCAGGATATTCTTATGTCCCCGGATGGGGAAAGATAGATGAGCTCTGGGAGCCTCCTGCAAAAGGCAAAGTCAGTATAGACCTTTATGATGGAGAAATCAAATATGTAGATTATTTGGTTGGTGAGATCGTAAAAACTTTGAAGAGTATAGACATTTTGAGTGAAACGGTGATTATCATTACTTCTGACCATGGTGAACAATTAGGACAGCACGGAGAATATGGTCACTCGAAGGTTATTGAAGCCTGTGCTTTTATCCCTCTCATTATTTGGGAACCACACAAGATTCCCAAAGGTAAGGTAGTGGAAGGATATGCACAACAGGGAGATATTCTTCCTACTATCCTGGATCTATTAGGAGTAAAGAAACTTCCATCAGTCGATGGAAAGAGCTTACTTCCTTTTATTAAGAAGGAGAAGCTTGAAAGGGAGGAGATATTCATTGAAGACCACGAGTATAGGGCTCTAATTCAAGGAAAATGGAAATACATACGCAACTACTTCACCAGGGAAGAAGAACTTTATAATCTGACAGATGACCCTATGGAAGTACTGAATCTATCCGGAAAAGAGTCTGAACATCTGAAAAAAATGCGCAAAAGACTCAATGAATGGGTTAAAGATAATCTTAAGGGAAAACCCGATCCTATGTGGGAAGAAATGGCCAGGTGGTCAGCAAGATGGAACGCCGCATTTGAACATGAATTTCATTACTTAAGACCTAAACCTACACTTATAGAAGGGGTAGATGATTAATATTTGAAGATATTAAATCATCATTGGAAAGGAGAAAAGTGAAGTGAAGCTTGCTTGTCAGGAGATTTTGGCGCCGGGAAGAAATTTAAGGGAGAAGTTTGAGAACTTAAAGAAATATGGTTTTGAGGCGGTTGAGCTATCCGGAGAAAGACTGTGGGAGAGAAAAAAGGAGGTAATGGATGCATCCAGGGAAGCAGGTATTGAATTAGGCAGCGTTTGTGGAGGTTTTTCTTGTAGGTTTGTAGCAGCAGAAAGAAAAGAGCGAGAAGAGGCAATGAATTCTTTAAAAAAGCTGCTAAAGACAATGGGAGAAATGGAGATATCAGGGATAATGATAGTTCCTATCTTCGGTCCTCCCCAAATACCAAATTTATCTCCTTACAAGGAAGCTATAGAGCTTGAAAGAGAAATGCTTCTCTTGGAGTTGCCTGAGCTTACCCAATTTGCACAAGATTCAGGTACTTCTATCTGGCTGGAGCCGGTGAATCGCTATGAGACACATTTTATTAATCGTCTGGATGAAGCAGTTGAGATTTGCCAAAAGGTGAATAATTCAAATTTAAGGATAATGGCTGATTTCTTTCATATGAACATAGAAGAGGTCAATATAGTGGAAAGTTTAAAGAAGGCTAAGGACTGGCTTGGCCATATACACCTTGCTGATTCTAATAGGTTCTTACCTGGCCAGGGTCATACCAATTTTAAATCCCCCTTTAAGGTCTTAAGCGAGATTAATTACAAAGGCTATATGGCTTTAGAGTGTGGGATTAGAGGAGAGCCTGAAGAGGAACTGCCTAAATGTGTAAAGTATTTAAAGGAGTGCATATAAGGATGAGATCATTGGAAAGGAAAAAGTAAAGTGACTCTCAAAATAGGTTTTATAGGAGCAGGTGGAATTGCTAACTGGCACTTAGAACACCTCTCTAAGATAGAGGGAACAAAGATAGTTTCTCTTTGTGATGTGAATAAGAAAAGAGTAGAGGCTGCTGCCAAGAAGTGGAATGCAAAGCCATATACTGATTATGAAAGGATGCTCGAAGAACAAGAACTGGATGCTCTTTATATTTGTACTCCTCCTTTTGCCCATGGTAATATGGAAATTTCGGCTACAGAAAGGGGAATTCATCTTTTCATTGAAAAGCCCATTGGCCTTTCTTTAAAAAAGGCCAAAGAAATAGAAGTAGCCATTACAAAGAATAAAATAGTCACCAGCGTGGGATACCAGAGGAGATATGAAGATATAGTGGATCGAATTTGCTCTATCCTCAAGGAGAATAGAGCAGGCTTATTTATGGGATACTGGATGGAGGGAATGCCATCTGTCGATTGGTGGCGAAGAAAGGAGAAGTCTGGTGGACAGCTGATAGAGCAGACCACCCATATCTTTGATTTAGCCAGATATCTCTTTGGCAAGGTAGAAAAGGTCTTTGCTGTGGAGAAAAAAGGACTGATGGAAGATGTAAAAAACTATAATATTGAGGATGCCTCCTGTGTCACCCTTGTTTTTGAAAGTGGTCTGGTGGGGACAATTTGTTCAGCCTGCTTTCTTTCTTGCGGAGAGAAGGTAGGAATGAATATTTATTTCAAGGATAGAGTGATACAATATGATGGTGGGATTAAGATAATTGAGTCAAACCAACAGAGTAAGATATCTTCCTCTGTTGATGCTGGGCTCATAGAGGACCAGGTCTTTATAGAGGCGGTGAAGACTAAAGATGCCTCTCGGATAAGGTCAACATACTCTGATGCTTTGAAGACACTGGCTTTGACTCTGGCTGCAGATGAATCAATGAGAACTGGAAGAGTAGTGGAGATAAAGTGAGCATTTGAATCACCTTAAATTATTTGTACTGTAGGAATAAGGGAAAAAGATAAATTCCAGAGGAGAGATGGTTAAGCTTTTGAAATGAGGAGGAGTGAGATGTCTTTGGTAAAGGCAGGAGTTCAATTAATCGTTTTTGGAAATAGAGAAAGAAAGGATTTGGAGGGAGTGCTTAAAGACTGTAAAAAGCAGGTTATGACTCTGTTGAGATAGGCTTTCTTTTCGATGCTTATTCTTCCGGAGAGTTACGGAAGGCCTGTAAAAAGTATGGGCTGGAGTATCCAGCTACCCACGGTAGCTTTGATAATTTTGGTAAAGAGAAAGGTGTAGATAAACTCATTGAAAACACCCTAGCTGTAGGAGCAAAATATCTCATCTGTAGTGGTGTAGGTAAAGGCAAAGAACTTGATGGATTTAAAGAAGCTGCATCTATATTTAATAAGGTGGGCAAAAAGTGTAAAGAAGCCTCTCTTACTTTTTGCTATCATAACCACTCCTTTGAATTTGAGGAGTTTGATGGCATCAAGGGAATAGATGTTTTAGGCAAGGAGACGGATCCTAAATTAGTCAAGTTTAACATAGATGTAGCCTGGGTTCACATTGGAGGAGAGAGGCCATCTGAGTTTATCAAGAGATACAAAAATAGATGTGGATACTACCATTTTAAGGATGCTTTTATAAAAGAGACTCCACCTATTAGCTGGGATACTGTAAGAGAGAGGAAAGCGATTACCTGGACAGAGCTTGGTAAAGGCGATGTTGACTTGAAAGGTGCCTATGAGGCTGCTAAGAAATACAACCTTGACTACATTATTTACGAACAGGATGTAGCTCAAGTTCCTGTCTTGCAGGCTATCACAGAAAGTAGAAACTACTTAAGATCACTTGGTGTAGTCTAGAATTAGATAGAGATTAGTCAAAAAGCATGCGACAGATGAAAAAACAAAGAGCATAAGATGGAGCTACTTTGTCTTCACCGGAGCTTGGTGGCCTGTCATTGGAGGAAGCAAAGTGAGAAGGTAATCTTAGAGCTTCCTCGCTGACCCTTCGCTACGCTCTGGGCTTCGGCTTAGAACAAGCTCCGTAATCTGCGTTTTTGGGATTGCAGAGCCTGTTCCGAGTGGAGCGAGGAATCTTCTATCGCTCCTGGCAACGACAGTAGTATACGTGCTTTCGTGAATATTTAGCAACAAAGAACAGTTATTCGACCTTTTCGTCTTAAGATCTTGACTTTGGAATTAACAGGAACAACATGGTTCTTGAAGTGTTTAAATAGAAAGAGCATTTCTCTCACCTTCTGAGTGTTTTGTTCTAATTATATCATAAACTCAGTTCAGAGAAAGTGAGAGAAAAATCTAATCACAACAGATTATGCTCGAACTTATGCGGGTTTCAGAGGCTAAAATCCAATTGTCTAAACCTCAGAAGATAGGATACTTTACAGATTTACATTTTCGTCAGAATGTCCCTGGTACCTCCGCTTGTCCTGAACGAGTTTCTCGTAAAATGGCAAATATTCTTAACCAGTGTATAAAGCGATTGAAAAAAAACGTTGACTTAATTATTTGTACAGGGGATTTGGTGGATGATCCAGATCATCCCGAGGTGAAAAAAGATTTGTGGATCCTTGCTGATCTATTGGACAGTATACATATTCCAACTATTATTATACCAGGGAACCATGACATAGCTCCTGATATATTTTATCATATTTTCAGAAAGCCCAATAAGGTAATGCAAATTGAAGATTGTGAATTTATTACTTTTTTTGAGGATATATGTAAAGAAGGTAAGGAGGCCTCGGTACGTACAGACTTATCACTTAGAACGATGCAGGATATATTGAACGAAAATCCTTCCAAGATGAAGCATACATTTCTTATTCAGCATTATTTAATTTATCCAGAGTATAATAAAGGGTACCCGTATAGCTATCAAAATGCCTCGCTTATCCGAGGAATTATGGAAAAATCGCCTCGAAAAATCTTCTCGATCAGTGGACACTATCATCATGGATTCTCTACAATCCAGCATAATGGGGTCAATTATTTTTGTGGCAGCGCAATGTGCGAGAATCCATTTCCATACTATATTCTTGATACCAATGCGGACAAAATAACTATCCAAAGATATGATATTGGGAGCTGCTCTGATGGAAGTATTATTGATACGGCACGGGGATCCTGATTACCAGAGAGATACTATAACTGAAATAGGGCACCGGGAAGCAAAGATGCTAGCTATTGGCCTTTCAGCAAAACCGTTAAGCACAATTTATGTTAGCCCCCTGGGCCGAGCAAAGGATACGATGCGTTATACAGCTGATATTATGAGAATAGATTTCACCACTCTGGAATGGTTGAGAGAAGTTTGCGCACCCGCAGTGGATGGTTATGCCGCGTGGGAACTTCCCGGCACGTATATTCTGAACCGATCGAAATTGCCGGATTTACAAACGTGGTTCAAAGAGCCACTTTTTGGAAAATCTTTCCTCCCATTTTACCAAAAAATTGCCAATAGATTTGATAAGGTTATGCATCTCTGGGGTTACAAAAAATTTGGGCATATGTATCGTATCCACCGAGCATCAAGTAAAAGAATAGCGTTCTTCGCCCACAAAGGCACCATTTTAACACTATTGAGCTATCTTCTATATTGGCCATTACCGCTTCTTTTTTCTCACTGTCAAATCTCACCAACCGGTGTAACACGATTGATCTGGGAAGAAGTGGATCAAGAATGGGCTATCCCGCAATTACAAGTCTTGAATGATCTTTCTCACTTGAATGTATCTGTTACAGATCTGAAAAACCAATTAGGATAGATAAAATAAAAGAGGTTAAGAACCCCTGTTTTGTCCGAAAGCACTCTTAAAAAGAACCAATTGAACCTTAATCTTGAAACTATAGAAAGTCAAATAACAATCTCCACGTACAGTGAAGGTTATACCAGGAGAAAAGCATGACTTTTACGCAACAGCCGAAAATAGGATTATTTGCAGGAGGGATTGAACATTATTGGACAAGATGTGGCATGAAGGAATTGCCAGCTGCTCTTAAAAAAAATGCCTTGAAATTAAAGAAACTCCTTGAAAAGAATTGTGAAGTTATATATCCATTTTTGGTGGGAAACGAAGTTGGGGCAAGGAAGGCAGGAAAGGTCTTTGTAGATAATGATGTGGATGTAGTATTGATGTACCACGCAACTTATGTAGACGATGCTATGAGTATGGCTTTGATTGACGAAATAGAGGGAATTTTTCCCGTATTATTTCTCTCCCAGGGTCTCCCTAATATTCCTGATAGTTTCTCGATGATTGACTCTGGAGTATGTTGGGGTGTTAATAGTGCAGTCCAGCTTCCAAGTAGCCTTAAAAGACTTGGGTCGAATATTAATTACGGTTTTGTATTCGGACACATTGAAAATGACAACGCTATTTCCGAAATTATCCAATATGCAAAAGCAGCAAGATGTATAAAAAACTTGAAAGGTAAGAGAGTTGCGTTTTTCCCACATCGAAGTGGAGATGTGCCCATGTATGATACTTATCCGGATGAGGCTCGAATGATGGGACAGACTGGCATAAAGATAAGTTTCATTTACATCAATGAACTTTTGGCAAAAATGGAGAAAGTAAAAGAGGCCGAGACAGAGAATCTAACCGAGGAACTTTACCAAACATACGAAGTCGTAGAACCTACTAAGGAAGAAGTCTCTCTCGCCGCCAGGCAGGCCATTGCTTTAGAGCAATTAGTGAAAGAAAAGAAAATAGATGCATTGGCCATTGATATGTTTCCAGGACTCACTCCTATCTGTGGAATGATTCCATGTGTTGGAATGGCAAGACTCATAGATAAGGGAATAGTAGTTGCCACCGAGGGTGATCTTTCTGTAGCGGTTGCAGGATTAATTATAAAAGAGCTTTGCGGAAAGCCAGTTCACTTTTGGGAGCATTTGATGTTTGATGAGGAGAAAAACTGGGTACTAGGAGGACACGAAGGAGGTTCCGCTGGTTTCAATATGGCCAAGAAAGGGACTTGTCCAAAACTGAGAAATACTCAATATGTTAATTTTGGAAATTGTCCAGGAGCGCCATACTACGGGGTAATACCTGAATTTATAACAAATCCGGGTCCGGTAAACCTACTAACTTTATTCAGGACTGAAAATGGGTACGAGATGAGACTTGCTCGTGGTGAATCCGTGGACACTTATCCTCGTGAGGTGCACTTCGAGCACACCATCTTCAGGCCAAATGTTTCTCTTAGGGATTATTTTGGCCGTATCTCTAAAATTGGTACCTGTCATCATTTTGCGCTGGTTCATGCAGAAATAAGTGGTGAGATAGAGAAAGTGGCAAGAATTCTAAGGATGAGACTTGAATATCTTACTGATTAATTTAAGGTAGGTAAGGCCACTGTAGGACAATTTCAAAGGAGGTCTTTATGTCCAAGGATAATGTTTTAAGTATTAAGACAATTGAGCCAACTGTGTTTTTTATCGAAGAGAAAAAGGAGCTTTTGCAAGGGGTGGATGTCTCTATCAATAACACTGGAAAACCCTTGAAGACAAGTATAGAGGTTAAGATTAACTTACAGGAAAGGTGTGCAGATATTGGTATGGTTAAGCAAGGGAGAGGAAAATACCGAATTTACATTCCCGATGTTCAGGAAATAACAGATGCGGAATTTACCTTATCGGCTAATGGAAAAGTGCAAGATCGAAAGAGGATTACCTGGACACCGCAGAAGCATTGGCAAGTATATCTGGCTCACTACTCACATCATGACCTTGGATATACAGATCTACCTATAGATGTTTTGCATGAATACGATACTTTCTATGATGAGGTTCTGCGTTTTTGCAAGCAGACAGAAG
>NJBQ01000084.1 GCA_005223095.1 Candidatus Aerophobetes bacterium Ae_b3a | reverse complement strand
TTCGCCTCACTGTCCAAGATTCCGCAGCTGAAGTCAACCACCTCATAGAGCACCGGGCTGTAGGCAGCCCTTTCCACAGTCCTCCTGATATCACGGCTGGCCGCAATCAGCCGATTGCGGATAACCTCCAGAGTTATTGGATCTATCTTCATCGCCTCTCCTCATCCAGAGTAATGATAAGATTGCCATATTGGTCTACAGAGCAAATCTGGTGCTGTTCAACTACAGTGGTGGAAGTCGGCTCTTCAATAATGACCGGACCTGGTATGCTATTCTTTGCCCGAAGCTTGTTACGCTGATAAATGCTGAATTCCTGATATCTGCCGTTTCCCAGGTAAACTTTCCTTTTTCCCAGTTTGGATTCCGATGCAGGGGTTTTACCCCCAGGCCCAATAGTCTGCAAAACGGGTTTCCTGACCTTACCAATACCTATGACCTTGAACGAGACAATCTCTTTAAGCTCCTCCGGAGCATTGTGCCCGTATACCTTGAGATGGAGCTTATCAAAGCTTTTCTCCAGCATCCCCTTGTCAGCATCCCTTAGCTTAGAAGGCGCCGAAACGGTCAATGTATGCTCTTGACCATAATATCTCAAGCCCATTTGGTAGGTCATCCCTATGTTTTCATCCCGCATATTTTCGTGCTCAAAGAGCTCCTTTACCCGCCTCTCTAGATCGCTGAATATCCGGTTTATCCTCTCAGTATCAACATCGCTCATAAGCTTAATGTAGGTTTGGCTAAAGTCGTGCCTTAAGTCGGCCATCAACATCCCCCAGGCAGAAAACACCCCAGGAAACGGCGGCACGATGACCACAGGAATATTCAGCTCTTTGGCAATGGCGACAGCATGAGTAGGACCTGCGCCTCCGAAGGCAACCATGGCGAAGTCTCTCGGATCATAGCCGCGTTTGACCGTCATTGATTGCAGCAATCCTGACATGTTGTTGTTGACAATCTTGATAATCCCCAATGCAGCCTCATCAACGCTGATATCAAAGTAACGAGCCACCTTTTCCATGCTTTTGCGGGCAAGCTCGGGTGAGATATCCTTCTCACCCCCCAGGAAGTAGTCCGGGTCCAGGATGCCCAGTTGGAGATCGGCATCCGTCACTGTAGGTTCTAGGCCGCCCTGCATGTAGCATGCTGGACCTGGCTCGGCTCCAGCGCTTTGTGGCCCCACGTGTAGAGCTCCGGCCTCATCAATCCAGGCAATACTGCCTCCACCGGCTCCAATCTCGCGTATATCAACCACAGGGAGCAGGATGGGACGCCGCTCAACCAGATACTGATCTGCGGTCTCCGGTAGTCCTTCCCTGATGATAGACGTCTTAGCGGTGGTACCTCCCATGTCGTAGGTAATGACGTTGTTGTATCCGATCATGCTGGCCAGTTGGGCCCCTCCGATGGCACCGGCTACAGGACCCGATTCTACCATTGAGATGGGCATCTCCCTGGCAACGGCGGACTTCATAATACCGCCGTTGGACTGCATGATTTGCAAAACACTTTGAAAACGGCGCTTCATTAGCTCCTCTTCCAGGCATCGCACATACTTGTGCACTACTGGCATCACATACGCATTCTGCACAGTGGTGCTGGTCCGCTCATATTCATAGTAGCGTCTTGTAATATTGTGTGAGAGAGATACAGTTGCCTCAGGATATCGTTCATCCAGCAACCTGCCTATCTCCTGCTCATGCTTGGGATTAGCATAAGCATTGATAAGGCAGACTGCTATTGATTCCACCTTCTTCTTACGCATCTGTTCAATGATCTGGACAAGATCCCCGATTTCCAGAGGAATTAACACCTTGCTGTCGCTTCCTATCCTTTCCCTGACCTCCAGTCGAAGGTATCTAGGGACAAGGGGCCTTGGTTTCTTATAAAGGGCGTCGTACATCTCTGTGCGATTGCTTCGGCCGATTTCCAGCACATCCCTGAACCCCTTTGTGGTGATTAAGGCTGTCTTAGCACCTTTGCCCTCGATCAAGGCATTGATCACCACAGTAGTTCCATGAACCAAGAAAGAGACTTCACTTAGAGGAATCTCGAATCTCTCCATGCATTGAATCGTGCCAATGGCCGGATTCTTCGGCGTAGAAGATACCTTACTTACCTTGATTGCGCCAGTATCCTCATCGAGCAGGATACCATCGGTAAAAGTTCCGCCTACGTCTGTGCTCAACCTGTACATATATGCCTCCCAACCTGTAGCAATAACTTAAAACTTAAAATACTAGAGCATGATGCCGCACCTTTATTTCTCTATAATGTACAAAGTCGTTCTATCCTATCTTTCCACCGGGAAATTTTTCAAAAAATTCCCAGTCATGGCCCGGAACTACAACATCAGTTTCCTTCAATAGACGATCATAGGCTTGGATTACTTGCTCAATATTACAAAAGAAACCTCCCGGCCAGCGAAACTCTAGATTTCTATAGCTAACGGCCACATCTCCGGCAAGAGCAACTCGACCAATATCAGTATGTACAACTACAGCCATGCTTCCAGGCGTATGACCTCCTAATTTCCATACCTCTATTCCTTTAGTTATACTAACGTCTCCTTCAATTGCTCTTACTCTATTTAAGACATTTTGCAAGTGGAAAGAGAATTCTCGGTAGTACCACATTCCGTAAGGTGGCGGCGTCAAAGCCCAGGGGATTTCGTCCCTTTGCACAATAAAAGAGGCATTTTTGAAAAGCTCATCATTCCCAGAATGATCAAAATGCAAATGGGTATGAATAACTATGTCAATTTGCTCCGGAGTAACATTTACCTTCTTCAATGCATTGACAATCTCCTGCTCCTCTTTCCTCTTAAATACTTGATTGCCACCATACTTTTTCAAAACATTCATCACCTTTTCACAATTATCAAAACTTGTATCCACTAATACTTTTTGTTCGGCCCCATCTATATACCATATTGAGACACACGACTCAACTCCTGGACCTGTTGATCCATCAGAAAACTGCATAGATTCTTTGTAGCCCCAGGGGATTATCTCTCGCCTATCCAATGTAGGGCAAAATCCCCCATTAAGGATAGTACTGGCAAGCGGAGCGTATATAGAACCCGTCGGCAAACCATAAATTGTTAGACTCACTAATATGACTCCTCTTTCCTAATAAATGAATTCCCTATTTGGCTCAATTTAATTATTATTGGCCAATTCTCTGTCTGCTTTTCAGCTAAAAAAGCGGATTCTTGAATCACATCATCATATTAGCAAATTTTCTTCTTTTATCAACCCCCGGGTCAGGCTAAGAAATCCCAAAGTTTAGTAAGTTAAGCTTTTCTAATTTTTCTTCAGTTGGATGTCCCTCTTTATCCCATCCCCGTAATTCATAATATTCATTTAATAAATCATTAACAGGAGGGATTTTCCCTGCTCTAAACCCCTTTTTGGCTGGCACATACATTTTTGCAGGAAGTTTATCATCTTTTTTAGTATATCCATCTCTCAAATTTATTAAACGCTGTAAGGTAAAAATTCTCTCTCCACATGTCATAGCTTCCTGAATATCCCAATCCCAACCAGTAATTGAATTAAATATATTCAGTATAGAAGTAAAACTTAAGCCTCCACCATCTGGTATGAAAACACATAGTACCAAAGAGTTAATTAGAGCACAATAATCTTGCATTTTTACGGCAAGATGTGCTTTACCTTCTGGATTAAAGAATTTAGCATGCTCTTCCCTTACCCCAATTTCCGGCATATAAAATCCACTCATCTCCGCATCTTCTTCAACACCTCTCATATGGCAGGCACCACGAGTTCCAGTGGCATAAGTCGGGACCAGGCCCCAACAGGCTCGAGCATCATGGGCAGGGAAATCTAGACCTTTCACCTGAACTACTAGCTCCAGGGCATTTTTACCAAGCTTCTTAGCAGCCTCGACTGTCCCTTCTGAGAAAATGGAAGCAAATCCAACTTTATTTCCTATTTGTTTTACCAACTCTATCAACACGTCAGGATCGCCCCATTTCAGCTCCATTCCGGCGGTATCTCTTTTAGTAATTATGCCCTTTTCATAGCATTCCATAGCCAGTCCGATGCAGGCACCAGCTGAAATTGTATCCATCCCTAATCTATTGCAAAGATCATTAGCTATAGAAATTGCTTTTACATCATCAATCAATAAATTAGTGCCCAACATCCCCAATGTTTCATATTCAGGTCCTATTCCTTTTAATTTGTACTTTTCAGGGCTGTGGATTTCGATATTCCGATGGCAGCCAATTGGACAGTAAAGACAAGGATAAGGCTTTGCTGATAGAACCTCAGTGTAATTTGGTGCCCCTATCTTTTTGGCACCTTCTGGCCAGGTATCTTCAGTCCAATATTTGATTGGCATATCGCCAAAACCTTCAGCAGTGATACACAAAACAGGGGTGCCATGGGGTCTTAATTCACTTTCTATACTTGCCTTATTTATTTCTTTAAAATACTTGCCATTATAACTTTTTAACTGAGAAAGATTTGAAACAGGAACTTTCTTAGATCCTTTTACTACAACCGCCTTTAGGTTTTTGGACCCCATCACAGCTCCCAGGCCACAACGACCGGCAAAACTGTGCTTGTCAACCACTATACAAGCTATTTTTACTAGCTTTTCACCAGCCTGGCCTATTGTAGCAACACTTGCCCTGGGGTCTCCAATTTCCTTTCTAATTTCATCCACAGCTTGGTAAGAGTCCATTCCCCACAGATCTCTGGCATCCCTTATTTTAACCTCATTATCCTCTATATAGATATAAACAGGATTTTCTGATTTACCTTGAATGACCAGCACATCATATCCAGCCCTTTTGAATAAAGGTCCCCACCTCGCTCCCGCAGCAGAATCGGCATAGGTGTTGGTAAGAGGTGACTTAGATACGATGGAAAATTTAGCACTACCTGGTACTGGATGCCCTTGAAAGGGACCTCCGGCAAAGATTAACTTATTATCAGCATCAAAGGGATTAGTCTCAGATGAAATCTCTTCCCACAGAATTTTTGCACCGATGCCTGCTCCGCCAACAAATAGTTTACATGTATCCTCATCTATCTCTTCTTTGGTAATTTTCCTGTTTGTAAGATCAACCCTTAAAATCTTATTCCAGTAACCCAAAGTCATTTTCTACCTCCACTTTTACTTTCATTTATCATCTCCACTATTTTTTGCACTTACCATACTTTCAAGCTGCTAAAATAAGATTTTGCTCCCCCGTTTTGTTTTCATTGCTTGTAAAATGTTTGATTTTGCTGCGTGACTTAGACAACCAAATGGCCCGGAACGCAGAGCAAGAAGGCTTTCCCTAATCCCTTCCTTTTTTCTTAAGGCTTTATCTTGACTCAGATAGCCAAGTTTTTGGGCCATATCTATTCCTGCTAATCTTCCCTCTTCCATAGCAGTGCTTGCTTCCTCAATTCCAGCAGTATCCCCGGCAACATAGATTCCATCAACTGTAGTTTCCATGTTTTCGTTGTGAATAGGCAGGTGCCCACCTAATTCAGAGAAAAACCTTAAATCACATCCAGCCATTTGAGCTAATTCAATGGAGGGATGAAGTCCGCCAGCAATGCAAACACAATCTGCAGTTAAGCTCTTTTCTGTACCTTTGATAGGTCTCCATGAATCATCTAACCTAACAATAACAACTTCCTCTACCTCCTTGTCACCTTTTACTTCCTTAATGCTAGAAGAGGTGAAAATTGGCACACCAACTCTGCGAATTTTACTAGAATGAACCTGGTAACCTCCAATTCTTGGAGCTGCTTCAAGCACAGCTATCACACTAGCACCAGCTTGTAATAGTTGATAGCTAATAATTAATCCTACATTACCAGAGCCTAAGATAATAAATCTTTTGCCGGGAAGAACACGGTGAATGTTAATCATAGTTTGAGCTGCTCCAGCTCCCATTACTCCTGGAAGAGTCCAACCTGAGAAAACAACAGGGTTTTCAATAGCACCTGTGGCTAAGAGAATTTTTTTCCCTTGAATCATCCCAATTTTCTCATTCTTTATTATTCCTACAGTTTTCTGGCCAAAAATGCCGTAAGCTACGGTATTGAGGAGTGTATTCACCCCTAATTTGTTCACTTGTTCCAAAAGCTGCAGACCAATATCAAATCCTCTAACACCGGCCCTATGCTGGCTTGCTCCGAAAAATTTATGTATCTGTTTAAACAATTGCCCTCCCGGTCTCCCATTTTCGTCTATTGAAATTACATCTGCTCCGCATCCTGCTGCCTCAATACTGCAACTGAGCCCAGCAGGACCACTTCCTACTACTATAACATCACATTTTTTCAACTCTAGCCCCACTCACCTCTACCATATTGGGTTTCTATTACCATTTCCCCTTCAACGGTGGTAACGCATGTTCTCACATTGGGAATACCATTTACAGTCATTATGCAATCAGTACACTGCCCAATACCACAGAAGATTCCCCTTGGCTCTTTATATTTCGAAGTAAATCGGTTAATTCTTATTCCGGCATTAAGAAGAACAGCAATTATCATCTCTCCTTCTCTTGCCTTAATCTTTTTCCCATCAACAGTAATATTCAGCATCTTTCCAGGGCCCTGTCGCCCTAAAATTGGATGATCCAGGACTCGCATTTTATTTTCATTGTTTTCAGCTTGAGGAGAATTATTTTGTTTTGAGAAGCCATTTTTCTTCACAGAAATGCCCCGAACAACTAAAGCACATTTCTTGGGAATAGAGATACTTACAACAGGAGTATAATCCTGTTTTCTTTTATTTAATATTTTAACCACCTTACCTTTACAGACAGTCCTGCCTTCTCTATCTATGGCAGACACTTCCCCTCCAACTTTGGGCAAGGGCAGGAACTCAAAGGGAAACAAAAGCAAAGCTGACTCATCACTGTAATTTAAACTGAGTACAAAAATTGCTAATCCAGGACAGGAACTTATACAAAGGCCACAACCTGTACATTTATCTTCATCTAAAACTGGCAAATTGGTAATGCAAGAGCCAATCTTAATTGCTCCTGCGGAACAAGCATTCTCACAGGGATCACAAGGAATCTCTTCCATACATTCGATTATAGCAACCGGACCCTCTTGAAGTCTTTTGAGACTGGGCCAACCTGGCGTTTTCTTGAGTTCATCCGGTGTAGGAATCCCTTCTGCGGCAGCTCCTTTACTTCTCCACAACAGTAACTGATTATTCTCCTCTCTTGTTTTCATGACCCATCTTTCTTTCTAAGTTAAGCACTTTTTGTTCAGGTTAACTTATTCTATTTTTCTTCTTCGATCCACCCCACCTTTAGCTTAATTTAGTTTATATTCTTAAATCTGGAGAAACTAAAAGCATCGATTGATAGTGAAGTTCCGCTTTCTGTTATCAGTTCCGCTATTAATTTTCCTGTTATGGGAGCAAGCGTCATTCCTTCCCCGGCGTGTCCTGTAGCTATGACAAAGTTTTGAGGACTCTTTATCTTACTAAGGATGGGCAGACCATCCCCATAACAAAATGGTCTCAGTCCAGCAAATGTTCTAATACAACTAATATCTTTAAGTTTTGGCACAAACTTGATAGCTCTTTTTGCCATGTATTTCAGCGTTTGCATGGTCACTCTATTGTTATAACCTGCAAAATCACGGCTGCTTCCTATAGTCCAATTTCCGCTCTTTTCTTGTATGTAGCTTCCTGCAACTCCAAGCTTTATCCTTGCCTCTTTAGAGTCTTCTACTGCTGCCAGATCAAAGGCTGTAGTTAGATAATCAGCATCTAATATATACCTCCACCTTTTATTAAGTGGAACAGGTTCTGTTACCATAATTTGTCCTCTTCTTGCTCTAACAGGTATAGTAAGACCAAGCATTTTCCCGATTTCAGAAGCCCATGCCCCTGCAGCATTAACAAGGAAGTTAGTTTTTATTTTTTCTCTGTCTGTAATAACGGATGCGATTCTTTCTTTATCCCTTTCTATTTTCTTAACCTGGCTGGAAAAAAGAAACTCTGTTCCCAGTTTTCTGGCAGCATAGGCAAACCCATAATTTACCTTAAATGGGTTGACCATGTAACTGTCCCACTCCTCCACTCCAACAATTATATCCTCTCCTAATGTAGGTTCTAATTTCCGAAGCTGGTGTCCTTCTATTAGCCGGACATTTATTCCTTCTCTCCGCTTATCCTGGAAATGCTTTTTCATATCTGGATACTGTTTCTCATCAACACTGCATACTAAGGATCCCACATTCTCATATTCAATATCGCACTCTATCTCCTCAGCCAGGTTTTTATATAACTTAAGACTCTCCCTGGCAAGTTCAAGAACAGGTGATTTAAAGAGCTGCAGAGGACATCCGCCCTGATTGGCTCCAGAGGCACCCAAAGATAATCCTTCCTTTTTCTCTACTACAATCACCCTTACTCCTTTTTTGGCCAGGTAATAGGCTACTGAACATCCAATAACTCCCCCTCCCACCACCACTACATCTGCTCTTTTAATCAAGCTTTTGTTCCCCTTCTCTAGCTAAAAATTCTACTTTAACTGGTCTTACCGGAGGGCGTTTACTGAGAGGCAATAGCTCGTCTACTTTTTTATCTGTCTCTTCAGCTATTATCTTTGTTAGCAAAGGTGTACATGTTCTTCCTTGACACAAACCCATTCCAGCACGTGTCAATCTTTTAACAGCATCGACAGTCCTGAGATTAAATTTCCTGATGGCATCTCTTATTTCTTGCTCGCTAATCTCTTCACACCTACAAATCGTATTATTTACCTTTTTTTTCATTGCTCTATTATTGGGAATCAGATTTTCACTATATTTCTGGAGTATTTATGGCAGCTCCTTTTTCAGCCGGATCAACAAGCTTACAGCTCTCGGGTAGCTATTCTAACTTTCCTAATTTTCTAAGTTCCTCCCTTATTTTTCCCTTCATATCTGGGGATACTTTGCTTGTAGGCATCAGTGCATCTCCCACATCATATCCTAACATCTTAATACCCTCTTTGAGGGGCTGCATATCATGTCTTTCAAATAAAACATTAGCCAGCCCAAATATGGATAACTGTTTCTTTGCCGCTTCCTCTATCTTCCCTTGTTGAAACAAATCATATATCTGCACTACTTCTCTGGCTATAATATTACCAATAGTACATACACTTCCATTTGCACCAAGACAAAGAGCCGGCAAGATTCTACTCTCAAATCCTACCCAAACTGTAATTTTCCCCTCTGTTAACCGGATGATCTCTGCTGTATGGTCTATATCGTCATGTGTGTCCTTTATTCCTTGAATATATCCGTCCTTAGCAAGATTTGCCACAATGGCTGGCTCTATGTCAAGGCCATATTGTCCAGGCCAGTTATAGACAAATACTGGAATATTAATTTCTTCAGCAACTGTTTTATAATGATGATATAACGCTTCCTGCGTCGGTTTAGGATAATGTGGAAGTGAAACAATAACACCATCTGCTCCAGCATCTTGTGCATATTTACTAAGCTCGACAGTAATTCTGGTAGCATTGTGCCCTGTACCTGCAAATAAGGGTACTTTTCCTCTGGCAGCTTCCACCCCTATATCTATTATCTCCTTCCTTTGATTCATATTCATCAAAGAAGATTCTCCTGTACTTCCAGCCACAAAAATCCCATGCACACCCTCATCTATTAAATGTTGGATAAATTTTTTAGTTCTCTCCCCATCAATCTCTCCTTGAGAGTCAAACACGGTAATTACTGGTGGTACAATTCCCGGGAATTTTCTCACCTCTTCCATTTTTTCCTCCAATTGTTTCTTAGCACTTTTCACAAAATCGAGTGCT
>NJBQ01000083.1 GCA_005223095.1 Candidatus Aerophobetes bacterium Ae_b3a | reverse complement strand
AAGGAAAGAAGAATATTCATAATATATTATCTTTCATTGAGATGTAGCTTCTCCTGCTTTAAAGAGAGCATATTTAGTGAGAGGTGGAGCAATTAGTTCATTTATGATAACTGAGGCTAAGATAGCATTTACCATTATGACCTTTATGACTGAAAAAACAGAATTTTGTTGAACTAATAGGACCAACCCTATGGTGACTCCTGCCTTGGGCAGCAGACCAAAACCTAAGTACTTTCTGATCATTGCAGGTGCGTGAGAAACAACTGCCCCAATTTTTGCTCCTATGAACTTGCCGCTGAACCTACCTATAACGATCAGTAGAGCCAATATCCCCGCGCTCTTCACCACTCCTAAGTCGAAATGAGCCCCGGCTAGAGTAAAAAACATAGCAAAGACTATGTCTTCAATATCATTGATAACAGTGAACATCTTCTCGCTAGACCTCATTTTGTTTACCACCACGAATCCTACGGCCATATTTGCCAGAAGGCTAGAAATGCCTAAAGCCTTAGTTGCCCCAACAGATAACATAATCATCCCTAAAACAGTTACTAACAATGTTTTTCTTGTTTTAGCAAAGCGACTCATATAAACCAAGGCAAATCCAAAACCTGCACCTAGTAGTAAGGAGCCAGCGATATCAAGGATGGGGATGATAAACATTTGATATAGAGAAAGAGCTTTCACACCAATGATCAGGACCGCGGCAATGCTTGTAGCAATAGCAAAACTGATAATAGCAAAAGCATCATCCAGAGCAACCACTCCTAATAATGTTGTAGTTAAAGGACCCTTAGCTCTATACTCATGGATGATGGCCATAATGGCCGCGGGAGCAGTAGGGCATGATATAGCCCCGATGATTATGGCCATAGGTAAATAAGTCTGGTAAAAGTTAGGATTGGAGATATCAAATTTTATAACAAAATGACCCAGGGACAATATCAATAAGGTAACAAAAATCCATGCTCCTAGTGCTTCAAAGGGAGTGATAGTAACGATATTTTTTCCTAATTTTTTTAATCTTTCTATACTGAGACTTCCTCCGATTAAATAGGCAACTACTCCTAAAGCGATATCGGTAATTACACTTAAATCTTCCCTGATTAATTGCGAAGGTATGACATTCAAGACGGACGGGCTCAGTAACATGCCCACGATAATATAGCCGCTAATCCTTGGATATCTAATTTTTTTAGCTACCAGACCACCAAAAAACCCGGCAATTACTAATACTCCTACAGCTAATATTGAATTCATAACTATAACTTACCTGAGTTTAGAGAACCCCTTTCTTCTTAAAGACAGCCAGAATTATATCAAACAGACTGACAATACCTATCAAATGACCTTCTTCGTCAACAACGGGTAACCTTCTTACTTTATGAAGTTTCATCAGGGAACGGGCTTCAAACGTGGTCATTTCCCCAGAGATAGTAATCACATTTCTATTCATCAAATCATCAACCACACAAAGTACGCCTAATTCAGGAGGAATATCTACCTCCAGGAGAGACCTCTCTCCATATTCATCCAAGAAAGGAACTCTTTCCAGCATCTCCAGGATATGAGAAGGATATGGCTCAAATATCTTAAAAATATCTTCCAGGGCAATGACTCCTACCAACTTGTTATCTTTCTCTATCACCGGTAAAGTATGGAAAGTGAATTTACCGAAGATTTCTATTAATTCTTTTAAAGTAGTGCCTCTTCTTACAGTGATTACCTCCTTTTTCATTACTTCTTCCACTAGCATATCTTTTCTCTTCATAGAATTTTTCACCTCCTCTTTTTTAGCGTATAGCGGGTAGCGTATGGCGTATAGCATGTCAAGGGAGAGGGCGCTTACTTACTCACTACTCATTAATTAACCACTCACAACTTTGTATTGCTTATTTTTTTTCCCAGCGAAGAAGTTCTGTTACCGAAGATAGAGTCCCGCCAGCTTTAATCTCTTCCCGGATTCGATTCTCCCTCTCCAATACATCCATAGCCCTATTAGCTATCTCCACAGCTTTTTGCTGAGGGACAACCACTATTCCATCCTCGTCCCCGATGAGCCAATCTCCATTAAATACTCTTAAACCACCTATCTTAATGGGAATTCCTATTTCTCCGAAGCCTCGCGGCTCTCCGGCAGCAGGCGTAATAATCCTGGCATAAGCAGGAAACTTGAGTTCTATTATCTCTGAGACATCCCTGATTCCTCCATCAATCACAACTCCGGCCAGTTCCTTTTGAATAGCTGAATGTGTAGCTAGCTCTCCCCATACTACTGGCCCTACCCCTCCTGCATCAATAACTACTACATCACCCTTCTTTGCTTTATCTATAGCTTCTACTGGCTTGGCAAAATCTCCCGGATATGTCCTCACAGTAATAGCCGGACCAATTAATTTTACTCCGGGAGTAATTCTTAAAAGACCCCTGACCTCTCCCTCTCTATGCATAGCATCGGAAAGATTGGGGGTAGAGACTTTACGGAAGAGCTTAATGATTTCATCTTCTCTTACTCTCTTAAATAATTCCGTTTTGATAATCTTTTTATCTCTTATCGCTTGCTTAATTGCCCTGGTGGCTTTCTCAGGATACTTGGCCTTAATTATGGCTCCTCCCACTATAATAATAGCTGCTCCCGCCTCAACCGTCCTTGCCGCGGTTTCTGAATTTATCCCTCCGGCTACAGCCAGGGGAAGGTCTATTTCTTGAGAGAGTTCCCTTACCTGGTGAAAAGGGTCCCCTCCCCGCATCTGTTCATCAATTGAGGTATGTATTCCCAAATAGTCTATACCCATCTTTTCTATTTCTCTGGCTCTTTTTAGAGGATTGGCTACACTTATTAAATCCACCATTACTTTTCCCCCATAATTCCTGGCCGCTTCTACGCACTCTCTAATAGTGGAATCATCAGCCGCTCCCAGAACACAGACAATATTAGCTCCTGCTTTAAAGGCCGACTCTGCTTCTATCCTCCCTGTATCCATAATCTTCATATCAGCCACAATAGTACAATCAGGAAATCTCCCCCTTAATTCTCTCACTATATCCAGACCTTCACTCTTGATTAAAGGGGTTCCTGCCTCAAGCCAATCCACTCCACCTGCTACTGCTGCCTCAGCTACTTTCAAGGCTCTTTTCAGGTTCACAAAATCAAGAGCTACCTGTAGTATAGACTCCATTAAATACCTCCATGTATACAGCGTATAGCGTTTAGCGGGTAGCGTATAGGATAAATCATTCTATACAACCCTACTACCTACTTCCTTTAATAAGTTTTCGATGACTTCACTCTTCTTCGAATATCCTAAATCCATAGTCTCTTGTCAAACTATAAGGTCCTCAAAACTTTTTGTTTTCACTACACGCTATGGTTTTGCTCTTTTTCACTAAACGCTATACGCTACCCGCTATACGCTGTCTTTTTCATAGCTTACGCAAGCATCATCGGATTCCCATACCCTTATTTTACTTAGCTTCGCTCCTTCTGAACATATACTTTCTTCCAATTTCTCAAATAAATATCTAGCCAGATTTTCGGTGGTAGGATTCATTCCTTCTAAAACGTCATTCAAATAGTGATGGTCCAATTTATTTATCCGTTTCTTAACTATACTCTTAACCTTTCTAAAATCCATAAGTATTCCTTTTTCTTCTAATTCTTCCCCTTGAAGGAATACCTCAACCTTCCAGGTGTGTCCGTGTAATTGTTCGCAACTACCTCCTATTTCTCTTAATTGATGAGCAGCAGCAAAATTACTTCTAATCATTAATTCGTACATCATTCTCTCCGCTAAACGCTACCCGCTATACGCTGATTTATAAGGTTTTCATAAATCTTCTCTAATTTCGAGATACTCTCCTCTATGTTATGTTCCTGGATAGCCTTAAAAGACTCCTCCTTCATAGTTCTTTTCAACTCTTTATCAGAAAGAATTCTAATGATTTTATCCACTACTTCCCCTGTGTCTTCTAAGCCAAAAGTATAGCCATTAATTCCTTCCTTTACTAGCTCTTGAGCTGCGTTTCCTTCATTTCTGGCTACCAGAACAGTTGTCTTCATAGCCATAGCCTCCATAGTAGCTATGCTTTGGAGCTCACAAAAAGAAGACAGGATAAAAATGTCCGCACAGAGATAAGCGCAAAGCAAATCCTTTCCTCTTAGATAGCCGGCAATGATAACGTCCTCTGTCATTCCTGTCTTTTCCACCTTCTTCTCCAAATCTTTCTTCAGTATACCTTCACCCACAATCAACAGTTTAATTCCTTTTTTCTTCTTGCTTAGAGCCTGCATTATTCTTAAAAGATAGCTTAAATTCTTTTCATAACTAAGTCTGCCTGTGTAAAGTAAAACAGAAGAATCTCTCAAAAGATACCTTTCCCTGAACCTCCTTTCATCCTCAGAACTAACCCTTCCTGGATTGAATCTTTTTAAATCGATCCCGTTGCTCACCACCTGTATAGGTTCATCAGTATACTTTTGACAGAGCCGAGCAGCAAAATGAGAAGGAGCAATTACCAAATCTCCTTTCCTAAAGAAACAGGAGAACCACAGTTCGATTAGTTTCTTAACAAAAAAAGGAGCATAGAAAGGGAAAATATTACCTACCTGGCTATGAAATCCGATGACCACAGGAATATTTAGTTTCCTGGCTGCTTTCGATGATTGCCAGCCTAAATAACTGGACTCGTTGATTTGAATTATCTCTATTTTTTCCTTTTTTAATACAGAAACGATTTTCTTGAAAGCAGGAAAAGCAAGGTAATTTTTTGCTATGGGAAAATGAAAAGTAAAGAATCTATAAATCCTGATTTCTTTCACCAAAGGGATATTTTTGGCCTTTGAGGTAAGAACAGTGACCCGGTGATTTCTCTGGCTTAACCTCACGCAGAAGTTCTCTGTAGAGACCCCTTCTCCCCCTAAAGGAGGAAAGGACTGATCGGAGGAAAAACAAATCCTCATTCTTTCTTCTCGCTTCGAAACCTAAAAAGTCCAAAATGAATGACTAAAAAGACAGCGACACTTACCCCTATGAGGTCAGTGAACCTAATCATTAAAGTAAAAGCAAGTGCTTTTTCTGCCCCTATTCCAATAATTCGGTAAATTCCTACTGCTCCTAGTTCATAAATACCCAGGGCTCCAGGAGTGAACTGAAAGGCTAAAATAAGATGAGTAAGAGCAAAAACTAAAGCTAATTGAGAAAACCTAAAGATGAATTCAAGAAAATAGAAGAAAATAGCTGGCTTTAGAAAGATAAGAAATCCAGCTAAAAGATTGAGGCAAAAAGCAATAAATGTGGCTCGTCGGTGTTGCCTGAAAGACAAAAAAATCTCATTTTCTATTTCCGATATATGGGGTATAATTTTACTCATTATTTTAGATAGAATACTTATCCGTCCTACAAAAGTAGCTATCTTGGTAAAAACTCTATTTTTAAAAATAAAACTGATGAGTAGAAGTCCCATTCCCAGGCCAAAAAGAATATTAACAACCAAAAGGGTAAGATAAATCTGAAAAGGAAGTTTGTATTCTATCAAGGTCAGGATGCTCCCCAGGTAAATGAAAAACAAACCTGCTCCTAATTCCAGGAATTTATCGACAATAACACTGGCCCCTATCTTAGCCATAGGATATTTATGTTTCTTGCTGATTATGTATGTTCTTAATGGCTCTCCTCCAATATACATAGAAGGGGTAAGATAGCTGACCATAGAACCAATTATCTTGGCCGACAATACGTCTTTAAAAGGAGGAGAGAAACCAAAAGACTTTAAAATGATACGCCAGGAAAGGCTGGAGAGAAGAACTATCAAAAAAGTATTTACCAGAAAAATGCCTGCCCCTAAAAAACCTATCTCTTTAGCCTGAAAAAATATTTGCCCAATATCGGCAAAACGAAATATCAAGACAACAATAACTATGCCGATTACAGTGGACAAGATAATAAGAAATTTTCTCTTCATTTCCCAAAAACGTTCTTCATAAAAATTTCTACAGCCTTATCTGTATCAACTTCATGATTCAACCCTCTATATTGGCTGGCTATTTCTACATCTCTTGTCAGATTTAACTCATCCTGTCTGACGCTGTAGAAATTTCCCTTTTTTCTATGATAATCCGCCAGATAAACCTGTTCTGTCTGTCCAGGAGTAGGAATAAGTAAAGCTTTCTTATTTAAAGCAACTAGTTCCATAAGAGTAGTATAGCCAGATCGAGTAATTACCAATTTGGCTCTATTCATAATTTCCTCTTGCTTTCTTCTCCCTAAGTATCCAAAGATACGAAGACGATTGAAAGTCCTATTCCTCTGGTCCTCTGGTCTACCCAGGGCAATAACGACTTTTCCTTTCAGGGAAGATGCCTGCTTCAGAATTATCTTTTCCAGGACCGTCCTCTGGGGCTCGGGCCCAGACAAAGAAATAAAATAATCGATGTCTTGCTTGACCTCTCTTTTTTTCAAATCAGAAATAATCCCTAAATATTCTACCTTATTATCCTTAAAATATCTTAGATCATGAGAAAGATCTCCACTTAAGGGATTTTTTTCATCATCGGGAACCAAAAACATAGAGAAACTTTCTTTAAGAAAAGAATAATTGAACCTCTCTGTAGCCATTTCGAAAAGCTTTATACGAACAGGAGAAATAAACCTCAATTGATGAAAAACAAAATAGGAAGGAATCTTCTTATCATAAACGCCGAAACGACTGTCAGAGATTATTCTCTCGTACTTCTCTTTTCTGACCAACTTTTTAATCTTAATGTGTTCTTTGAGGATTTCATCTATATAGAAAGGGAAATAACCCAGGAATTTAGTTACAGAGAAGTCCTTCTTGGAATAGACAGAAGAATAATCAGACATACTCACATACTGGCATCTATCTCCAAGTTCACCTTTTAAAAGCTCTAATGATCTCCCGCTTCCTACAATAGTCAGGCTATGCTTAGCCTTCAGGATACCTCGCATAAGAGGAATATCTCTGGTAGCATGACCCAAACCCCAGGAACAGACAGCAAAGAGAGTCTTCACGTCTATCTCTTTCCCTTTTTATTATCCATCCATTTCTTCCTGAATTGCTTTTAACACCCCGTCCTTTATTTGAGAAGCCCGGGATAGGATATCCTCTAAAGCCTTGCTTCTTCTATTCTTGTATTCCTCGTCTTTAATGAAAGAGAGATTAATTTTCACATTCAGGACAGCGCTCTTCAAGGCTGCTTCTGCCAATAAAACACCCACTCCCACATCAGTTATCAAGTTAGGATTTCCCTTAGGGAGAAGTTTCTCTGCCAATTCTATTACCTGAAGAGAAGCTTGTGATATACGCCAGGGAACCTCAGCAGCCTCTTTTAGAGTTTTTTGTAACGCCTGTTTCCGCTTTTCTCTCATCAGCGGAGTATCCTTTGGCATCTGACTGGCCCGGGAAAACTTCTCATAGGCTTCCATGTCCTCTCTTATCAATACAAAAAGACTTTCTTTAAGTTTATCCGCTTCCACAAGGATCTCTTTAACATCTTTTTCCACGCTCTTATATTTTGGCTTTCCTACCGTAAAATTTCCTACCATACAGAGAAGAGCTCCCCCTAAAGAGCCTACCAGAGCGGCCACGCTTCCCCCTCCTGGAGTAGGAGTCCCTTTGGCTGTATTATCTATAAAACTCTTCAATGGCTGATTCAGGCACATTCTTTACCCTCGTATTGCGTATATCGTATTGCGTATTGTGTAAATCGCAGGATTTACTACTTCCTTTTCTCGATATACTATATACGACATACCATATACGAATTTCGATTCGCTATTCACAGTTTTTTACAGTTAATAATTCCTCTCTCAGTAATAAGGTGGTCAACAGCTATATCGTGAG
Organism: Candidatus Aerophobetes bacterium Ae_b3a; assembly: GCA_005223095.1. GTDB lineage: Bacteria > Aerophobota > Aerophobia > Aerophobales > AE-B3A > AE-B3A. The sequence continues at coordinate 1,948 of NJBQ01000083.1, read as the reverse complement.
ATTGAGAAGAAACATTATCCACCAGTTGTAATTCAAAAGCCAGAGCTACTAGCTTAGTTCTGTCTGATAATTTACCCAGAAATCTATCATAGAAACCCCCTCCAAAACCAAGGCGATTTCCTTTCCTATCAAAGGCAAGTCCGGGAAGTATTACCATATCAATATTTACTGGAGAGAAGGGAGAGTATGAATTATTCTTCGGCTGAGGGATTTTAAAAACGCCAATCTCGATATCCTTAGTAAGGTCTTTTATCTCTGAAGGCAGAATCTCTTTTCTTTGCCAATCAATAAAGGGAACAACTACTCTTTTACCCTTCTGTAGAGATTCTTCTATCATTTTCTCAGTTTGGACTTCATCTTTCATAGCCAAATAAAAAAGAATCGTCTCTGCCTGAGAAAAAGGGACAAAGGTGAAAAGTTTCCTCCTTATATCACCACTTTTCTTTTCTATGTCCCGGAAAGATTGGGCTCGACGAAGAGCGAGAATTATTTTTCTTAATGATGACTTCTGTTTTTCTATTTCCATATTCGCGTTCAGCATCTATCAGAATTTTCCTTCTCGAAAAGAAGTCAAATACTTCAGACAATATTCATCTTTACCCAGAAGCACTTCCCCTGCTCTAATCATCGCCATCATCTCTCTGTCTAAAGGATCAAGAATAGCTGAATCAAGCCCCATAGACATAGCGAACAAGAGAAAGCTCTTGTTCAAAACATTCCTTGTCGGTAAACCGAAGGAGATGTTACTTAAACCACAAATAGTATGGACATGCTCAAAAGAACTCATAATTTTTTTTATAGATTTCAGTACAATCAATCCAGAAGATGAATCGGTACTAACAGGACGAACCAGAGGGTCGATATAAATGTCTGACAAAGAAATTCCAGCTTTAGTCAATGCTCTTATTAATTTATCAGCAATTTTATATCTCCGCTCTATATCTTCGGGAATCCCTTTATCATCCATAGTCAAAGCAATTATTTTACAACCGAATCTGGCTAGAAGAGGAAGGAGTTCCTCCATTCTTTTTTTTTCGGCAGTGATAGAGTTGACCATCGCCTTGCCTTTACATTCAGCCAACCCGACCTCTACAGCCTCAGGACGAGGGCTATCAACACAGAGAGGGACATCAACTACCTCTTGAACAATTCCTATCATCCACTTCATATCTTTAACTTCTGAGTGGATTCTGGTACCTACATTTATATCTAACACATCTGCACCTGAGTCCACCTGCTTTTTAGCCAGATTCTGAATAAAATCCTTATCTCTAGTCTTTACCGCTTCCTCGACACCGCAAAGACTGGTATTGATTTTTTCCCCTATAATTAACATCGAGTAGAAGTCCTTTCCTAAATCCTCTACTTTTCTCAAGGCTAGCAAATTCTGCTATCGTTGTCAAAATCTCTCTTTGCGAAAAGAATACCTATTCTATCTTACCTATTGACTTTAAACCCTCCTGCCCTAATACTTATTTCTAATAAAAAAGATGGCATTTTGATGCCATCTTTCTTATTTTCTTAATCTGCTTCCCACCTTTTCTCTTTACAGGAAAGTAAGGAAAGCAAGAAAATCCAATTTTGATTCTTAATTACCAATCCCCAAGAGTTCCTTTGCTTTATCCGCAGCCGAGGCCGCATCAGGCGCATAACCATCTGCTCCAATCTCATCAGCATAACTCTGGGTAAGCGGTGCGCCACCAATCATAACTTTAAGGCTGCCCGAACTTGTCTCTTGCGCAGCTTTAACAACATCCTTCATAGAAACCATAGTAGTGGTAAGAAGAGCAGAAAGCCCGATAAGGGAAGCACCTTTCTCTTTGGCTGTCTGAACAAACTTCTCGGCAGACACATCCACTCCTATGTCTATTACTTCAAAGCCCGCTCCTTCCAGCATCATTCCTACCAGATTCTTACCAATATCATGCAAATCGCCTTTTACTGTGCC
>NJBQ01000011.1 GCA_005223095.1 Candidatus Aerophobetes bacterium Ae_b3a | reverse complement strand
GGGGACTGTCCAGGAGACAGAAATAATCGAACATCGTATTCTTGTTCCAGTGGGAATAAAAGGAAAAATAAGAAAAATAAGAGGAGGTAAAGCAAAAGTTGAGGACATAATCGCCATTATCGAAACCTATCAAGGAAAGGAAGAGAAAATATGCATGCTGCAAAAATGGCCGGTAAGAAAGATGAGGCCCTACAAGAAGCAATTAGCTCCTGAGGAGCCTCTTATTACTGGCCAGAGAGTCATTGATACTCTCTTTCCTATTGCAAAAGGAGGAACTGCCTGTATTCCTGGCCCCTTCGGAAGTGGAAAATGCGTGGTTGGCGATACTCCAGTGATCCTTGGTAACGGAACTATTCTCACTATGAAGGAACTTTATAGAAAGTACTTGAAAGAAGGGAAAGTAAAAACAAATGGCCTAGAGACAATAATTGAGATTAAGCCTTCACTTTCTCTTTTCTCTATGAACACAAATAAAATTGAAGGATCAAACTCCTCTATTCTTTACAAGGGAAAAACTGACTCTATTATTCGCATTAAGACAAGGAGTGGACGTTCGGTCGAAGTCACTCCTTCTCACAAACTATTCAGAATAAATGAGAAGGGAGAGATTGTTCAAACCAAAGCTGAGAATCTGCGGGTAGGAGATTTTATCGCTGCTGTGCGAAAGATAGAGACCAGAAACAGAAAGGCAAGATTTGACCTATACGAGCTAAAAGAAGCTAGGGTGGCAGATACTTCTATCAGAGAAGAGTTTTCCCAGGTTTTGCGAAATCTCAGGAAAGAGCAGAAATTATCTTTGGTAGGAATCTCCAAGGTAAACGCAGAAAGCTTTATCTATAAAAGAAATCTTCCTCCTCTCTCTTTAGTAAAAGAAGTCTATTGCCAGACTGGTCTATCCCTCCCTATTCCTAAAGAACTAAGAGGGGCCAGATGGGGCCAGATTGTCCATATCCCGTCTCAGACCAGCCCGGAATTAGGTGAAGTCCTAGGGCTTTTCATTGCTGAAGGATATATCAGAACCAAAAATACAGCCGTCTTTACTAACGGAGACGATATACTTCTAAAACAATTTACTGACTTGATTAATTATATCTTTGGTATCAAAACTAAAAAGGAGATACAAAAGGGAAAAACTCCTGGAATTCTCGTGCACAATAAAATTTTTGTAGACTTTATCAAGGCCATAGATGCTGGAGGCAACTCTTCCGACAAACAAATTCCCTCCCTTATTCTAAAATCCAGCGACAAAATTCTCTCTGCCTTTTTAAAGGGATATTACCTGGGCGATGGCTCTTTCTCTCAAGGAGAAATAGAGCTTTCTACAGCTAGCAATAAGTTGCAAATTGGTCTTTCTTATACTCTAACCAGATTGGGGATTTTTCATCTTTTGGCTATCAAAAAGTTCAAAGAAAAGAACTACTATCGTATTTTCATTCGAGGTATCAATAATCTGAAAATATTTTATAAAGCAATGGGTAAAAATAGTGAAAAATTTGATAGGATTCACAAAATCAAGGACTATATAGATTCAAAAAAAACCACTTATACCTCTTATGATGTGGTCCCTCTGTCCAGTAAAATCATATCCAGCCTTTATCATAACTCAAAGGTCACCTACTCTCAACTCAAAGCTGGGGGGATAGAAATAAGTAACTATATTGGTAATGGAGAAAGAATGAGTACCAGCACATTCAAGAGATTTGCTGAGTTCTTAAAGGAAGATGGGAAAAAGGATAAATACAGTCAAATTCTGAGGTTGTCTTCTCTTTTAGATTATATTTTTTGCGACAGAATCGTAAGTACTGAGGAAATTAAGGACCCTATCAATGTCTATGATGTTTGTGTCCCTGAAAAAGAGAATTTCGTGGGAGGGCACGGGCCAATTCTTCTCCATAATACGGTGGTCCAACACCAGCTTTCCAAATGGGCAGATGCAGAGATTATCATCTTCACAGGGTGTGGCGAGAGGGGTAATGAGATGGCTGATGTTCTGAGGAAATTCCCCCAACTGAAAGACCCCAAGACAGGTAAACCCTTAATGCAAAGGACTATTTTGATAGCTAATACTTCCAATATGCCAGTGGCAGCACGGGAAGCCTCTATTTATACCGGAATTACCCTGGCTGAATACTATAGAGATATGGGTTATGATGTTGCTCTAATGGCTGATTCTACTTCCCGTTGGGCCGAAGCTCTAAGAGAGATGTCCGGAAGACTGGAAGAGATGCCGGGAGAAGAGGGATATCCAGCTTATCTTCCTTCCAGGCTAGCTGAGTTTTATGAAAGGGCAGGAAAAATTATTTGCCTGGGAAAGGATGGACGCCAAGGAAGTCTAAGTACTATTGGGGCGGTATCTCCACCGGGAGGGGACCTCTCTGAACCAGTAACCCAGGCTACCCTGAGAGTAGTAAGAGTTTTCTGGGCTCTGGTAGCTGAATTAGCCTACCAACGCCATTTTCCAGCCATACATTGGCTGCGCAGTTATTCGCTCTACTTAGAAGACCTGGAGAAGTACTTCACTCAAAAAGTAGCTCCTGACTGGATGAGGCTACGAGCTAGAGCTATGGCTCTGCTGCAGCAAGAGGACGAATTAAGAGAAACAGTCAGGCTGGTAGGGTTGGATGCCCTATCCAGTCAAGACAGGATAGCTATGGAAACAGCCCGTTCTTTGAGGGAAGATTTCCTGCAGCAATTTGCTTTTCATGACATAGATACTTATACTTCCATAAAAAAACAGTATCTGATGCTGAAAACCGTGTTGAGTTATTATGATGTATCCCTGGAAGCTCTAAGAAAAGAAATATCCTTAGACAGCCTCATTTCTCTTTCTGTAAGAGAAGATATCGCCAAGATGAAATTTATCCCTGAAGAAGATATAGAAAAAGAGAGAGAGAAAATAAGCAGGAAATTAAAAAAAGAGGTTGATGAGTTGATAAATAAGAGGGAGGATAGAGGATGAAAATAAAGCAATATACTACTGTAAAAGAACTCACCGGACCTTTGATGTTAATAGAAAAAGTCTCAGGAATCTCTTACGAAGAGCTGGTAGAGATTAAGCTGGCTAATGGAGAAAGAAGGCGAGGTAGAGTTCTGGAAGTAACCTCCCAAACAGCTTTAGTGCAATTATTCGAACGGGCTACCGACTTAGGGATAGAAGGAACCCAGGTAAAGTTCCTGGGCAAGGGAATTCAACTGGATGTATCGGAGGATCTTGTAGGAAGGGTATTTGACGGATGGGGCAGACCTCGAGACGGAGGAGCAAAGATAATTCCAGAGAAAAGATTGGATATAAGTGGAAGCCCTATTAATCCTGAATCACGCGCCTATCCAGAGGAATTTATCGAGACCGGAATCTCAGCTATTGATGGACTGAACACACTCTCGCGAGGACAAAAACTACCCATTTTCTCAGGAGCTGGCCTACCTCATATTCAATTAGCAGCTCAAATCGTCAGACAGGCTAAGGTTCTGGGAAAAGAGGAGGAATTCGGTATTGTCTTTGCTGCTATGGGAATAACTTTTGAAGAGGCAAATTTCTTTGTCTCCAACTTTGAAGCCAGTGGCGCAATGGAAAAAACCACTCTCTTTCTCAATTTGGCCGATGACCCTGTAATCGAGAGAATTTCTACGCCCAGAATGGCTTTAACTTGCGCCGAATACCTTGCTTTCGACAAAGAAATGCATATTCTGGTCATCTTGATTGATATGACCAACTATGCTGAAGCGCTGCGTGAACTTTCTGCTGCCAGACGGGAAGTTCCCGGAAGAAGAGGATATCCGGGCTATCTTTATACAGATCTGGCTAGTATTTACGAAAGAGCCGGTAGAATTAAGGAGAAAAAAGGCTCTATCACCTTAATTCCTATCCTCAGCATGCCTGATGATGACAAAACCCATCCCATACCTGACCTTACCGGTTACATTACGGAAGGTCAGATTATACTGCAAAGAAATATTCACCAGAAGGGAATCTATCCTCCCATAAATGTCCTTCCTTCCCTATCCCGTTTGATGGATGAAGGAATAGGAGGAGGGAAAACCCGAGAAGACCACCGTGAGTTGTCCAACCAGCTCTATGCTTGCTACGCCCAGGGACTGGAAATCAGGGAATTGGCACTGGTTATGGGTGAGGCTACTCTTGGTGAAATGGACAGGAAATATCTTCGCTTCGCCGATGAATTCGAGCGAGACTTTGTCTCACAAGGACAAAATGAAGACCGCCCAGTAGAAGAGACTTTAAATATTGGCTGGAAACTACTCAAAATTATTCCCACTCCAGAACTAAAAAGGGTAAGGGATGAGTTCATAGAAAAGTACCGTATATAGTATATATCATATGTCGTATATCGTGAGAGGACTTTAATGCCTGAAGCCTTACAAGTTAACCCCACCCGGATGGAGCTACTACAACAGAAGCATAGGCTTGCTATGGCTCATCGAGCGCATGACCTTCTGGAAAATAAAAGAGACGAGTTAATTCAGCAGTTCCTTCCTTTAGTTAAAGAAGTACGAGAGTTGCAAAAAAGAGTGTTGCAAGAGATGAACAGAGTCTATGCTGACTTTCAGGTAGCCAAAATGCTTAACTCAGAAAGAGAAATAGAAGAGGCTCTTATGTGGACTGAAATGAAGGTGGGTTTAGAGGTATCTGGATATACGAGATTCCAAGCTCCTCGATTTAAGCTGCAAATAGAGGGCAACCCTTTATGTTACGGTTTTTATGGAACTAATTGGAAACTTGATTTTACCCTTAAAGCGTTCCTGAACATCCTACCCTCCTTGCTCAACCTGGCCCAGAAAGAGGATGAGCTAAAGCGACTAGCTAAGGAAATCGAGCGAACAAGAAGAAGGGTAAATGCTCTGGAATATATTTTCATACCCCGTGTGGAAGAGACAGTAAGATATATCACTATGAAGCTGGAAGAACGGGAAAGAGCCCACCTGATTAACCTGATGAAAATAAAGGAAATGGCAGAAAGACAGTGAACTCTAAAGCTCACCGTCTTTTTTACTATTCGCTAAACGCTAGTTTCATCATCAGTATTCTTTATGCCAGGTCTCTCCTTTTGAATATTATTGCAGCCGCTTTTTATGTTGGTATGGCCCAAGAAACACCACTAAAACTTGCTATCTCTCGACAAAAATCCTGTAAGATAACTACTCACCTTTTAACTCACCCTTTGAATAGCGCTGTGCCATTACAGAGAGAGGAATGGGGTCATAATCACCGGCATGGCCTGCTTGGCCGAAGCTTACCATTCGTTTGGCAACAACCCTCTTCATTGCTTCGCGGGCAGGCGTGAGATAACTACGTAGATCAAACCCTTCCGGATGTTCGCTCATGTACTTACGTATTGCTCCTGTTATTGCTAGCCGACTATCGGTATCGACGTTGATTTTACGAACACCATTCCGAATGCCAAGCTGAATCTCTTCGATAGGTACACCCCATGTTGGTTTGAGTTTACCACCGTAAGCATTAATGATATCCTGCAACTCTTTGGGCACACTGGAGGAGCCATGCATAACAAGATAGGTCTTGAGTAATCGTCTATGTATCTCAATGATTCGGTCCATATCAAGAATTGCGCTATCTGGTTTTCGAGAGAACTTATATGCACCATGACTCGTTCCAATGGCAACAGCAAGAGCATCAATGCCTGTGAGCTCGACAAACTCTACAGCCTGATCCGGGTCAGTAAGGTATGCCATTGCATCAGCCCCTGCACCATGTCCATCTTCAATCCCACCGAGACAGCCAAGTTCACCTTCAACCGTTGCACCACGTTTATGCGCTATTTCAACAACCTTGCGGGTGACTCTGACATTGTATTCAAAGCTTGATGGGGTTTTACCATCCTCTTCCAATGAGCCATCTATCATGACGCTGGTAAAACCCATATCAACGGCAGACTTGCAGGTTTCTGGGCTATTACCGTGATCTTGATGAAGGGCAACCGGAATTTCAGGATAAAGCTCTGTCGCCGCTATCATCAAATGATACAGAAAACGATCGTTTGTATAGCCTCGTGCTCCCCGGCTTGCCTGAATAATGACAGGAGATTTTGTTTCTCTTGCCGCTTCCATGATTGCTTGAATTTGCTCCATATTATTGATATTGAATGCTCCAACTCCATAACCGCCTTTAGCTGCCTCATCGAGAATTTGTCGCATTGACGCCAAGGACATCTTCTGTATCTCCTTCCAACATTATTATTTATTCATTAAATATGTGTTTTTTCTAGATTTTTTTGACTGTCTTAGACAGCTACCTTGGTACTTTTAACCAAACGCTGATTCAATTTCACCACGGTAAACTTCCGGGTAAAAGGGCAGCTTCTTCCTTCTTTTTGTTTTCTATTTTTGCCTATTTTCTAACTCTTCAACATGCGAATGGCAAAATACTATTTACGATTCATATTGTTGATACCAGTCTGGCCCTTTTTTCTCCAAATAGAAGTTAGGAAAACCTTTGAACTTCTTGTGTTCAAAATAGGGGGTAGCTTCCTGAAGGAGTTGATGTAGACGCTTGAAATTGTTTACTCCGCTGGTAGAAAGCCATTCCTCCATAGCTTCCTTGTCGGGATAATAGTCAGCACATCCCTGCCAGATAGCTCTTCCTCCTAAGAATCCTGATGCACCTGATTTAGTAGCTATACGCACATTTTCCACAAATTCATCTATATCTACTCCTGCTGATAATATTACCCAGGGAACACCAGCCAGAGCTGTCACTTCTCGACAAAAACCTTTGATTTCTGACAGGTCATAAAGAGCTTCTCTTTTCACTCCATCAAACTCTCCCTGACAATATTCTTTGGCAAATTTTAGATTAGCGGGAAATTCCACCTTGAGAATATCAACTCCATATTCGGAGCGAGAAAACTCCTCTACATAATCCTTGACTATTTTTGGTTTGCGCCGAGCAAAAGTAGCATTATCCTTTTCTTCGTCAGGCAAGAAAGGATAATTCACCAGCTCTAAGACAAAAGGAAGATCGTATTGCCGGCAATCTCTACCTACCTCTCTAATTATTTCCTTTTGGTGATTTACTACATCGGGAGAAGCATCTCCGCGATAATAAATAAGGAGTTTTACAGCATTTGCTCCGGTTCGCTTCGTCTTTTCCACTGTCCAATCTGATATTAAGCTTGACTTTATTTCTTTACCACTTTTACCTGCTTTCTCTCCCCCTGTCTCCTCACTACAAAGAAGAAGGCCTGTCCCTTTGGTAAAATACTTTATAGCATTGGGATATCCGTAAATAGGATCAACAAGAGTAGCACTGGAATAAGGAGATAGCACCTTGATTATTATCGTCTTAAATTCAGCCAAATCCTGGTATTTTACCTCATCAGCCTCTTTAGAAAGCACTTTAGCCAGCATCCTCTTTAAAGAACCCCTTTGATCAATGGCCATCATCTTAAACCGACCATTCTCATCGGCCAATGCCTTTAAACCACGTATTTTACCCGCAGAAATAAACACTTTCTCCATCAACTTCCCTCCTCTTATCTGTTTTTTGTTCATAGTTCATTGATTTAAAAAATAGCCGCTCCCTTTTCCTTTTTTTTCCAGATACGAGATACGGTTCACGTTGCTTGTCCCAGACCAACCATCTTTTCTACTTCTCTTAAATAAGGAGCGCCCTCCATAGGGCCTCTTTTGGCTACGGCCAGGGCACCCACGGCATTAGCAAATTTAGCCACTCGCTTAATAGACCATCCTTTAAGAAGCCCCATTATAAAAGCAGCATCGAAGCAGTCACCCGCTCCAGTTGGGTCTATTTCATTCACCGGAAAAGAAGGAACCTTTAACTTCTCCTCTTTCATATAAATACAGGAACCTTCCTCACCCAACTTGAGAGCCACTATCTCCGGGCCGCATTCGAGCAACCTCCTGCAGGCTCTGTCTGTATCCTTAATTCCCGTCAACATCCTCGCTTCCTCTCCACTAGGCAAAATAATCTCACAAGAAGAGAGAATAGGCTCACAGATTTCCCTGATTTTTTCTATGGCCAATAGCTCAGGACGAAGGTTGGGGTCAAAACTGATCTTTCCCCCTGAATTCTTAACTATCTCCACTGCTCTATAACACCACCTACGCCAGGAATCATTTATGGACAGGGTTGAGCCCATTATATGAAGATAACTTATCCCCGACAAATAATCTCTATTAAGCTGAGTCTGGCTAATTCTTCCTGAAGCAGCCTGGGGAATATGATAAATGAATTGGCGAGTTCCATCACTATAATAGGTGACAAAAGCTACTCCCGTAGTATAATTATCTAAGGATTGAACATAGGTAGTATCTACTCCGTCTTCTTTTAGTCTATTGGTAATCAACTTTCCAAAATCATCCCTTCCTACGCTGCCAATAAAACCAGAGGATATGCCTAATCTGGCTATAGCATCAATAAAAATGGCCGGGGCTCCGCTGGCAAACGGACCAACAAAAGTCCCTTTGACCCCAAGAGGCTCATCTATATTTTCTCTCATAATCTCGACCAACAGCTCGCCCATAGAAACTACCTGGAGCTTCATATCCTGTTCCCTTTACACTGGTACGCTTTAGCTTCCTAGAATCTTCTTTTTTCTGTCATTGCCAGGTTGTTGAAAACAACCGTGGCAATCCCCTGAGATTGCTTCACTTCGTTGGCAATGTCAATTATCAAGATATTATAAGTAATTATTCCCAACTGTCAAATTTTACTATAAACATTCCTTCTTACGAGTAATACAGATCAGTCGCTCACTCCCGGGTCGGTATAACTCTCCTTCTGGACTGGAAAATTTATCGCAAATAACAAAACCAGTATTGCGCAGGAGCGGAGCTAATTCTCTTAATCCGTACGGCTTTTGAAGATGTATCTCTTCACTTCCATCTTCAAATTGAAATGTAGTAATAGCAATTTTTCTCCTGGGGTAATAGCTAAACTTTTCAAGGAATCTCACCCCGCCCACCTTACGACTACGCTTTCCGTAATGTTTGTTACATAAAACTTCCGTAACACTATCAAACATAAAGAAACCGCTTAATTCAAGAGCAGAATTCACCCTGGCCAAAAAATGAGCTATATCACTTTCTGATAAGAGATAATTAATAGAATCGAAGGTACAAAAAATAAGGTCAAAGGGTCCTTTCGCATTGAGCTCTTTCATATCCTGAACTTTAAAGAAAAGAGGGAGCCCAGGCTTTACTTTAGCTTGAGCCAGTGCTATCATTTGGGGAGAGCTGTCTATACCGACCACAGAGAACCCCTGCTGGGCTAGCTTCAGAGCAAGGATTCCTGTACCACAACCAACATCAAGAACCCTACGATGCTCAAAAAAACTCTCGCCAAATAGTTCTTTTACTAACCTGAAGTAGGACTCACCAAAAAACCCCCATCCTTTATCATATATCTGACTGAGTTCTTCATAAGGACTTACCACTCTTGTTCTCCTAATTCTTTCTTTATCAAATCTGCTACCTGTGCCGCTGCTCCAGGGCCTCCCATCCTCTTTTTGCCTACTCTTAATGCTTCTTCTTTTTTTTCAGGATGGGAAAGAATTGCGCTGACTTCCTCAGCGACGGCCTCTGCTTTGGGTTCCACTATTGATATAGCTTCTCCCAGAATAAGCTGCTGAATACGCAAAAATTTCTTAGTTATCTGAGGTCCTTCGGTAGGAAAACTCACCACCGGTTTGCCCAAACCCACCGCCTGTTCATTCCCCATGCCAGAAAGACCAATAATCACTTGTGAAGAATTAAGGACATCAGCAAATCTCCCCTCAACTATCTTGATACGAATCCCAGGAGAGGAGACTAAATAAGCTACTATTCCCTGTTTTTTTTCCTCTGAGGCACTACTCTTCAATATCCAGTCTCTGCTTGAAAAAACTACTTCTCCCAACCTTTTCAGGCTCAAAGAAGCAGCCAGAGCTAAAAGGAAATCTGTTTTTCTGAAAAGAAAAGATTCCCTGCTAATTTTCTTTACCGCATCTAAAATAATAGGTAAGTTTTTATAAGCTTCTTCTTTGCTTCCGGGAAGAATTCCTACTACATGTCTATTTTCTCCTATTCCCAACTCCTCATCACTTATCTTCAAGCAATCCATCATTACATTGCCTACATAGACAGCATTTATACCAAAATCCCGCAAAGAGGAAGTGGTCAGCTCATCCCGGGATAAAACTAACTGGCAAAACCATTTCATTAACCACTTCTCTACCAGGTAATGGCCCTTATATAACCGCGCATAATCCGACTTTGCTGTGGAAAGAAAGACAATAGGCTTCTTAAGAAAAAAAACAGAAAGGATAACTAGAAAAATATCCCCCACGCAAACCACTAGCCTGGTCGCGGCTCGCTGCTTCCTTAAGACACCTACCTGTCCTCGCAATACTCCTAGCCAACCGGAAGCCATATCTCTAGCTAGCCATAGGGGATTAAACTCTACAAATCCACCACTGGGCATCATTCTACGAGGTCCAAGCACCTTTATTCCTATTTCATCGTAGGCTCTCCCTTCTCCCACCAGCGGCAGAGCTCTTATTTCCCAGGGAAAACATTCCTGAGAAAGTTTCTCGATAACAGTAGAAGCAATGAGATCTTCTGCATGTCCGTTGGAAAGAAAAAGAACTACTCCTTTTTTATTGGATTGGGCCAATGGCACAAAACTATTCCTTATTATTTTTCTTAAGAGCCTCTTTTATTCCCTCTATATAGGAATGCTGGGCAATTATCTTCATAAAGAAGCTAAGCAGCAGATGGCAGTTGTTTTTATCTAGATAAATAAGAAACTTTTTTCCCCAGGATGTATTCATCAAATTACCCACACTTAGTAGCCAGTCTAGAAAAAAAAAGAAGAAGTTAATTTGAGTCATATACTTAACAGTTGAGGTAGGATGTTTTCTATAGAAAATGACTGCTGTGCGTCCTCGAGTCTCTTCTTTGGCGCATAGACGGGAAAGGTCTGCCAGACGAAGTCTTTTCTGATAATGATATCCCACTGCTCTTTTATTAGTCTTCACTGACAGGCCCAGTTTTCTTAATCTCTCACCCATTTCCAGATCTTCCCAGCCATATTCTTTAAAGTCTTCATCAAAGGGACCTGCCTGAAATAAAAAAGACTTCTTCACCGATGTATTTCCTGTAGCAAAGAAAGCACTAGAGAGGTCGGTCAATTTCATTCTTTCCCCAATTGGATTATCCCTATTTTGTGTACGAATTACCGGAGCGCGCACTATAACTCTATCATACTTCTTATGGTAACTCAGGTGTTCTTCAATGAAATCAGGTCCAACTATAACATCACTATCAATGAAAATAATAACCTCACCCTGCGCTTTACTCAAACCGTAATTCCTGGCAGCAGCAGGACCCTTCTTTTCCTGCCAGAGATACTTAAAAGAGCAAGCAGCACTGAGCTTCTTGACCATTGCTCCCGTATTATCTGTAGAGCCATCATCAATAACTATAACCTCATAAGCATCTTTAGGAAAAGTCTGATTAAATAATCTATTGAGCACTCTTTTCAGGGTGTCTCTTCGATTATATGTAGGAATTATTATGCTTGCTTCCATAATCTTCGTCGCTCGTTGCTAGTTGCTAGTTGCTCATACCTAGTGCCCCCTCACCTTAATCCTCACAAATAGTTCATTGATAGAAAGAACAAACGGTAAAACAGTTGGCTAAGGGGCTAGCAGGTCAATGAACAATGAACACAAAAAGGGGAGAGGAGAGCATCGTTTTTATCGATGAACTATGAACGTGTTCAGTCTTCCTCTAATTTAAATTGCTTTCTATACAATCGTGCATATAATCCATCTTTAGCCAAAAGCTCTTTATGAGAGCCAATTTCCTCAATTTTTTTGTCATTAAGCACAACAATTATATCTGCTCCCTGAATGGTAGAAAGCCGATGGGCAATGACAAAGGTAGTCCTGCCCTCCATAAGTCTTTCCAGTGCCTGCTGAACCAGAATTTCACTTTCTGTATCCAGAGAAGAGGTGGCTTCATCGAGAATGAGAATACGGGGATCTCGAATAATAGCTCTGGCTATAGCAATACGCTGTCTCTCTCCTCCTGAAAGCTTTACTCCCCGCTCACCTACCTGTGTATCATATCCATCTCTCTGTCCGATAATAAAACTATGGGCATTAGCCTGTTTAGCTGCCTTGATGATCTCTGCATCAGACGCCTCTATTTTGCCGTAAGCAATGTTATTTCGGATGCTGCCATTAAAAAGTATAGTCTCCTGGGAAACAATGCTTATATGTTTTCTTAAACTAGCCAGCTTTACCTTTCTAATATCATATCCATCTATAGTAATAAGCCCGGAGGTAGGATCATAAAAACGGGGAATAAGGCTAACCAGGCTGGTTTTACCTACACCACTAGGCCCCACCAGGGCTAATCTCTTTCCCGGTTTGACTTCTAAATCAATATTCTCCAGCACTGATTCTCCATCATAACCAAAATAGACATTCTTTAACTGCACAGAGCCCTTTAGACGTAGCATCTCCACTGCCTGAGGAGATTCTTTTATTTCAGGTTCTGTATCCATGAGTTCAAAAACCCTCTCTGCTGAAGCCATTGCCTGTTGATAGACACCAAAAGTCTGGCTAATATAGGTCAGGGGATTAACTGCCAGGGCTATGTACCCCAAAAAGGTAACCAGTTCTCCTGTGCTTAAGGTTCCTCTTATAACCTCTCTTCCTCCGTACCAGAGAATCCCTGCTAGCCCTATCAGGGTCAATATCTCCATAGAAGGAGTAAGAGCAGCAATGAAGCGAGTTCTCTTTATAGACAATTGAAGAGTCCTGGCGTTTTCCTCCTTAAACCTCTCAATCTCTCTACTTTCTGCACCAAAAGACTTTACTACCTCAACCCCCACTATCGTCTCCTGCAGGATAGAAGAGATGTTAGCTATTCTAGTCTGAATGGAACTACTAAATTTTCTTATCGACTGACCAAATTTATTAGCAGCAAAGGCAATAATAGGAATGACTATTAGAACAAAAAGGGAAAGCTGCCAATGAATATAAAAAATTAACCCAAAGACACCTATCAAAATAAGACAATTGGTAAGAAAATTAACAGTTGTAGTAGTTAGGGCATTTTGTAACTGGTCCACATCATTGATAACCCGCGAGATAATCTCTCCGGTCTGTCTTTTTCTATAAAAACTCAAGGAAAGACGCTGCAGGTGCTCATAGACACGATTACGGAGCTCAGTAACTACTCTAAAACTAATAAGAGACATTAGATATGTTTGTGCGAAGGAGAAGAGCCCCTTCAAAGCAACTATCCCTATTATCCCCAGAACAATTAAGTTTAGCAGCTTAAGACTCTTTTCTCCTAAAATAACCGAATCAATTAAATTCTTTCCAATTATCCAGGGAAGAGCCAGGGTAGTCAAAGTAACTGCCAGAGTAAGAAACAAAACCAATATAAAGAGTGGCCAGTATGGCTTCAGATAGACTAATAAACGACGCCAGGGTTTCATTGCCATTAGAATTCTCTCCTCATCAAGAGATGGCTATATAATTCTTCATATCTATCAAAGATATTTCCCCACAGAAAATTACGGGCAAAAGACTGGATTCTATCTCCCATTATCTTCCCTTCCCCTTTTTCCACTTTTTGTTTTAAATCCTTCCCTCCTTTAAAGGTAACCACACCAGGCGCAGAGCCATAGAACTCCCTCACTCCGAAAAGCCAATGAGGAACAAGCACTGGCACACCGGCAGCCAATGCCTCCAGGATAACCAGGGCAAAGGCTTCCTTGCGGGAAGAGATCAAAAGATAAGTGAAAAGGGGATATATCTTTTCCATCTCTTTTTTATGACCCAGGAAGATTATCTCTTTTTCTAAGTTCAATTTTTTCACTAACTTTTCCAGTTTAGAACGATAGGGACCCCCTCCTACTATAAAGAGCTTAGAAGCAAATCTATATTTAGCCTGCATCTTCACAGCCCAGGCAAAATTCTTTTCTTTAACTAATCTCCCCACCAAACCTATCACTTCACCATCATCCTGATGAAAAGAAGGAACACGGAAAAATTTCTTTTCTACTCCATTAGAAATAACTACTAATTTACTCTCTTTAATTCCTCCCCGAAGAAAATACTCTTTTTCTTCGGGAGTAAGAGCAACTATACAGTCTATTCTTGTTAAGAATCTTGCTGCAAGCCAATAGTTAAAGTAAGGAGGGTGGGTATTATAGCCATGGCAGGTAAAAATAACCGGCTTTCTTGTCAGGTATTTCTTTGTTAAGTATGCCATTTCTGCTGAAGCATGAACCTGCACGAGATCCACCTTATTACCAACAGCAAGAATTATCTCCTTTAAGGCTTTAACTGAGCCTAATAATTTTAACCCTCGCCAATTTTCTATCTGATAGAGCCTAACCGTATCGGGAACTTCTCTTAACCCCTCACCCGCTGGTGAGGCTAAAGAGACCTGGTACCCTCGTGATAAACCCTGTGCGATTAAGTTAAGAATATGTCTTTCTGTTCCCCCTAAAGACATATAAGGTGTAAGGTGCAAGATATGCATTTTGCTCCTATCTCAAGATATGCCTCAGGACAATTTCTTCCGTCGCTGTATATTAGCTTCTTATTGTTTCTGCTCAGCTTCTCGTTTCGGGAAAAATATAAACTCGTCACTCTGCTCCTCAAACAGTATATTTTTCTTCTTCCTCAACTCGAAACTTCGTTATGGTTGCTCCTATAAGGCTTCTTCAGAAAATATCCTTCGGCAGTGATGTGACAAAGGAGATGCCTCAGGACAATCTCGTATATCGTATTGCGCAATACGCATCACGCACGACAAGGCTGGTGAATCGTATTTCGTGAATGGTTAGTTAAACCCTACAATCATTTACTTTCTTGTTTGCGATTCACTATTCACTAACGATTATTCACCAATTTCCCACCTCAAGGATGATATCTGCGACTTTATTAGCAGCGCCTTCTGTTGTCCTGGCTATCTTTCTCAGTTCCTCTTTCATTTCGGTGAGTCGTTCGGGGCTTCTCAACAGCCCTATCACCTCTTTAGCTACATCAGCTGGCTTGATTATCCCTCTTATTTCAGGCACAATTTCCCTCTCTGCTCGTATATTAGGTATAGCTGCGAATTTGATGCTCCTACTATATTGCTTTACCATCTGTCTTTTAATAAGAGAACCTATTATTGGCAAACCCCCCACTAATCCTGCCAGGCCGTCCAGGGGTATTGCTTCTGGCTTGTTCAAAGGAATAGCTACTACCATAGGAGTCCCCAGGTAGGTTGACTCTAGCGTGTTAGTACCAGGAATCGTTATAATTAAATGAGAAATGTTTATAGCTTCGTATCTCTTTTCTTCAATTACCAAGGCTTTTAAGCCAGATTTGGTAATCAATTTCCATTGACCACTTTCTTTCTTTAATTTAGCCCCTACTCCTGAAAACGTCTTACTTAAACTCTCTCCATTCACAGCGTTTAACTCTTTCTTAGAAACAAAAGGAGAAAGTATTAGAAGAAATTGGCTTGAGGGAAACTCTTTCTTAATGAGCTCGGCTGCTTTTAAAAAAAAGGGAGTCATATACCTTATCTCCTCCAGCCTACTTCCAGGGAGAAAAGAAATAACCAAATACCCAGGAGCAAGTCCCCAATAGTTGAATGTTTCTTTAGCAGACATCTTCACTCTCATTCCATCTTTGGCTAAATCCCCTACTACCACAACTTTTTCTTCTTTGGCTCCCCGGGCGATAAACCTTTCTCTAATGGTCTCGCTAAGCACCATAAATCTCTTAAAATACCTCTTCCATCTTAAATTTTGGATGTAAGCTACAGCAGGTAGCTTTAAACGTTTAGAAAGAAGGAGAGCATGAAAGGGATCCCCTCCTAAGAAAACAATGACTCCTTTCTTTGCCTGGCGAAAAGAAGAAGGTCTGCTGCCTAAAAAAAGATATTTCAAATACTGAGATGGACCCACCACAGAATCTACGGCAGGAATCTCTCCTGCTACTTTATCTTCCATCCCACTGGCATATTGGCAGGGAGGAATAACCACAGTAATTATTGTCTCTTTTTGCTTTTCCTTTAGTCTTTCTGCTGCTGGCTTCACCCATCCCATCACCTCACCTGGACTATTGGTCACCATAAAAATATGCATTTTGAAAAACCTCAGATTTGAAACCTTTTAGCCAACCAATTATACTTAATCCCTACAGCTCTCTCCAGGCAAAACTCCTGGCAACAAAAACATTTAATACATCTCTTGTTATCAATAATAGGACAGTCCTTACCCATTTTCATCGCCTCGGTAGGGCAATGTCCAATGCATTCCTCACATTTGGTACATCTATCTTTGTCTATTACAGGTTTAATTTTCAGAACCCAGGGAGCTAGATGCCTGAAAGCAAAAAGAACAAAACCAGGTACTTTATTTAACAGAGTGTTGATACTGGAGGCGAGCTGATAACCCTCTATTTTAGCCTCACTCAGAGGAGCCCCCTTAATTTCTATTTTCTCTAATTTGCCTTCTCCCAGGCCTCTTTCTGCAGCTACTCTGGTAATGTCTATATCAAAAGGAGCGTAACCGATGATATGAGAGGCAACTGCGTCTAGTGCTACAAGATCCTGACTGGCCAAAACCACCCCAATCTTGCGGGGAGGACCAGCCGCTGGTCCATCGCCTTCCATCCCCACAACCCCATCCATTATAGCAAGGTCTGGTTTAATCACAGCAAAAATATCAATCATTAACCTGGCAAAGTCCTCTGGACGAGGAACCAGCCGGTGAAGTTCTTTTTTATGAAATCCAGGAATACAACCATATAGGTTCTTGATAGCACCGGTAAAGAGGGTGAAGTTGTGGGTTTTTAGTTTAGGGAGAGAAATGACTACATCTGACCCTAAGACCTCTCCGGCCAGGTGTAAAACAGGTACCTGTTTATTCTGAGAATTATCAATTCTTTCCACCTTATGAAAATTAATAACTTTAGCTCCTTCTTCTTTAGCTGCTTTTTTAAGCCCAGTTACATGCCAGGCTTTCTCTATATCCTTATAGGCAATCCCAGGTGCCTCTCCTACTATAACTTCTCCTTTTACCTCTTTAACTGCCCTGATTACTGACCTGAGAAGAGCCGGATGAGTAGTCACTGCTTTTTCTGGTGGATCAGCATTTAACATATTCACTTTCAAAAGAACTTTCTGACCAGCTTTTACCACTCTATCTAAACCACCTATTAAGGAAAGACTCTCTTTGACTGCTCTGTCTATTCTCTTTTGCTCATAGTCACCACATTTCACTATCGAAACAACGCTCAAGTTCTTCCCCCAAGTTTTTAATTAACCATCTCTGCAACAACCTTAGCTGCTCGGTCTATTGCTCCTGGTCTGCCCAACTTCTCAGCGACTCTCTTCAACTTAACTCTCATCTTTTGCAGTCCTTCTTTGCTATGCAGAAGTTCCAGGGCTACGCCAATCAAACGCTTTACAGTAAGCTGAAATCCTATTAACTCGGGAACGATTTCCTCTCGCGCAATGATATTAGGAAGAGCTATGTAAGGCAATTTTATTAAGATTTTCCCTATCAACCAGGTGCTAAAAGAAGTTTTGTAAATAACAACCATAGGAGTATTAAGAAGAGTTGCCTCTAGAGTAGCTGTCCCTGAGGCAGTAATGATTAAGTCAGAAACATTCATTACATCATAGGTATTATTAGAGATAATCTTGAGAGATAGACCAGTCCCGGAGGCAATTCTGGCAATCTCTTTATGAAAAAGAGAGGAAGCTTCAGCAAGTAGAAATTGAATACCCTTAAACTCTTTGTCTAATCTAACGGCAACCTTTAACATAAGGGGCAGGAGTTTTAGTATCTCATGTCTTCGACTACCAGGAAGAAGACCAACTATTAATCTCTCTGACGTAATATTAAACCTCTGCAAAGCCTCTTCTTTACTCATACTTGGTTTGACCAGGTCTACCAGAGGATATCCCACAAAATCTACCTTTGCCCCTGCTCTTTCATAGGCTTCAGCTTCGAATGGAAAAATAGCAATGAATCTATCAATATCTCTAGAAATACTCCTCCTCTGCCAATCGTTCCAGGCCCAGATAGGAGGAGCAATATAGTAGAGAGTCAAGATTCCTAGCTTTTTGGCTATTTTGGCAATTCTCAAATTAAAATCCCGGCTATCTACTAGAATCACTAAATCGGGGTGCTCTTCCTCGAGGGCTTTGCTAAGTCTTGTCTTTATCTTCCAAAAAGAAGGATAATACTTAGCTCCTTCAATAACGCCTACTGTCCCCATATGTACAGTTCTATCTCTTATTTTTACCCCTGCCTCTTTCATTTTCTCCCCCCCGATTCCAAAAAACTCTGTATCGGGAGCAAGTTTTTTTACCGCCTGGACCAAATTAGCCGCATGGAGGTCACCCGAAACCTCACCTGCGCATATCATTATTCTTTTCGACACCACAGAGGATACCTTTCTTTAAATTTGTTGCTCATCGCTGGTTGCTCGCTACTCGCATTTCTTTATTGAACGTTCGATGCTAAATTTTTTTTCCTTCTTTTCGAGATACGAGCGACCAGCAATGAGCAACAAATTATCGATTAGCCTCGCTTTTCCTATACTCACAGCAAGAAGAGCAAGAACTTCTCCCTTTATATCTTCCACTTTCTCCAAAGTCTCTGGATTAACCACAGCTACATAGTCTAGTTTGGCCAGCGACTCTTTTTTTATTAAATCTTTTATTTTGGAAACTATACTAAAAGGATTCCTCTCCCCTTCCTCAATCCAGAGTTTTGCCTTTTCTAGTGCTTTATATAGTATGACAGCGGCTTTTCTTTCTTCTTTATTAAGGTAGGAATTTCGTGAGCTGAGAGCCAGTCCATCTTTTTCCCTTATGGTAGGAAGAACAATAATTTGGGTATCCAGATTAAGCTCATCTACTACTTTTTTTACTATTAAAACCTGCTGATAATCCTTTTCTCCAAAATAGCTAAAGTCAGGCTTAACTATATTGAATAGCTTGATGAGAACAGTGGCTACACCCTTGAAATGACCGGAACGAGAAGCCCCTTCCAGCGTGGAAGACAAAGGACCTCCTACTTGAACAAAAGTAGAATAGTCTTGAGGATACATCTCTTCTAAAGAAGGAGCAAATACTACATCTACCCCTTCTTTCTCACTCAAACTTATGTCTTCTGATAGATTGCGTGGATAGCGCTGATAATCATCTCCCTTGCCAAATTGAATACGATTAACGAATATACTCACTACTACCTTATCGCACTGCTGACGTGCTTTCCTAATTAAACTCAGGTGCCCTTCATGGAAAGCGCCCATAGTGGGAACAAGACCAACAGTCTGAGGTGCCTTTATCTTTTTTCTACAATCCTTCATCTGACTGATTTCTTTTATTAATCTCATATCAGCCCCTCTATCTCCTCTCTTATCACTTCTTGAAACTCTTTAGTCTCTCACTACTTTCCTCAAAGTATCCTCAAAGCCAGGAAAAGATGTCTCGATACATTCTGGAGCTACTATTTCTGTCTTTCCCTCGGCAGCTAAGCCAGCTATAATCAGTGCCATAGCAATCCGATGGTCTTTATAACTCTGGCACTGACAGCCCTTTAGTCTTCCTGTGCCTTCAATAATGATGCCGTCTCTTTTCTCTTCAATTTGAGCTCCCATCTTACAGAGCTCTGCAGCTATCGCTTTGATGCGGTCTGTTTCTTTAACTCTGAGCTCGGCGGCATCCTTAATAACTGTCTTCCCCCTGGCAAAACAGGCAACCACAGCCAATATAGGAATTTCATCAATCATTCGAGGAATCATCTCTCCCCGAATAAGAATCCCCTCTAGAGTAGCTCCTCCCTTTATCTCTATATCACCGAGCTCCTCTCCACATTCTTCCCTTAAATTGAGAACTCTAATATCAGCCCCCATCTGAAGAAGAACATCAATAAAACCTCGCCGGGTAGGATTAAGTCCTACATTGAGAATCTTTACTTCTGATTTATTGAGAAGCACTGCCCCTGCGATAAAATACGCAGCAGCAGAAAGGTCACCCGGAACAGATATCTCCTTGCCTACCGGTGATACCCCACCTTCAACCTTCACCGTCAAACTGTCAATTTCTAGGTTCACTCCCAGAAATCTGAGCATACGCTCGGTATGGTCACGCGAGCGATAAGGCTCAGTTATTGAGGTAGTTCCCCTGGCATAAAGGGCGGCTAAAAGAAGGCAGGATTTGACTTGAGCAGAAGCAATGGGTAAGGAATAATCTATTCCCTTAAGACTACTTCCTATAATACTTAGGGGAGGAAATTGGCCATTCTCCCGCCCAGATATCTTTGCTCCCATTCTTTCTAACGGACTAATCACCCTTCTCATAGGTCTCCTTCTCAAAGAAGAATCCCCGCTGAGAACACTGTAAAAGCCTTGAGCAGAGAGAAGTCCGGCTAAAAGCCGCATGGTAGTGCCTGAATTCTCACAGTTGAGGATATCGGTGGGTTCTTTCAGTCCGGTAAGTCCCCTACCCTTAATGAACAGCTCATCTTTCTCTTCTGTTGCCTCTATGCCCATCATCTTTAAGATATTCAAAGTAGCCAGACAATCTTTTCCCCTCTGCCATCCTCTAATTACTGAAATCCCTTTGGCAATAGAGGCAAGGATAATAGCTCGGTGAGAAATTGATTTGTCCCCGGGAAGAGAAATCTCACCTTTAAGAAACTTTGCTGGAGTTATGGTTAAAAGACTACTCATTTTTCCGCCTAATCTAAAGTACCTGAATTTCAAAGATACCTTTGTGTCAAATACCTTATGACTATTGTGGCACTAATCTTAAGCCTTCCTCCCTAAAGCTTTAGCTATTGACCTCATTCTTCTCATTAACTTACGAAAATCCGGCGGTGTTAGGGACTGAAAACCATCTGACAAAGCTTCTTCTGGCCGGGAATGCACCTCAATCATAAGACCATCGCTACCGGCAGCAATAGCCGCATTAGCCATAGAAGCAACCAGACTTCTTTTGCCTGTAGCGTGGCTGGGATCGGCAATAACAGGAAGATGGCTCAGTTCCTTAATCAGGGAGAGAGTGGAAAGATCAAGAGTAAAACGAGTAGCATCTTCAAAAGTTCTGATACCCCTTTCGCAAAGAATGACATTATAGTTACCACTGGACAAAATATATTCTGCTGACATCAAAAATTCCTTAAGAGTAGAAGCCATCCCTCTTTTAAGAAGCACAGGCTTCCTACTTCTTCCTACTTCTTTTAAGAGGTCAAAGTTCTGCATATTGCGTGCTCCCACCTGAACCATATCAGCATATCTGATTACCAGTTCTACCTGCCTGGGATCCATAGCCTCAGTGACAACAGGAAGCTCGGTAATTTTACTCACCTCAGCCAGATACTTTAAGCCTTCTTCTCCTAAGCCCTGGAAAGAATAGGGAGAACTGCGCGGTTTGAAGGCGCCACCTCGCAGAATCTTCGCCCCTGCTTCTTTAACCTGGCTGGCTATTTCCAAAAGCTGTTCTCTGTTTTCCACAGCACAGGGACCAGCCATCACTACCACCTCAT
The DNA here is from genome assembly GCA_005223095.1 of Candidatus Aerophobetes bacterium Ae_b3a. GTDB lineage: Bacteria > Aerophobota > Aerophobia > Aerophobales > AE-B3A > AE-B3A. The sequence continues at coordinate 17,163 of NJBQ01000011.1, read as the reverse complement.
TCCCTCCCACTTTTACATCTTTTACTTCCACAACGGTAGCTTCTCCTTTAAATTCCCGACTGACTAGCTTATAGGGTCGAGAAATGGGCATAACAGAATCAACAATAAACATAGCCTCGAATATCTCACGCGACCTAATGGCATTTTCACCGATGACGCCAATTATAACCCTCTCCTCGCCGTGAGAGATGTGAGGAGTAAATCCCAGCTCCTTGATTTTTTCCACCACATGCTCAATCCCCTTCTCGGTGGTTCCTGCTTTTAAAGTAATAACCATCATCTTTCCCCCTATCCTTCTATTGGATATGAACCTAATATTTTTAAGAAAAAACACTGTTCTTCAAGCTCAGAAAGAGCCTTTTTCACATTTTCTTCATCTTTATGGCCAAAAAAATCAACAAAAAAAACATACTCCCATGCTTTTCTCTTGGTAGGTCGGGACTCTATCTTAGTAAGGTTAATTCCATGCCTGCGAAAAGGAGAAAGCATGTTATAAAGCGCTCCTACTCTATCTTTTATAGAGAAAAGGATAGATGTTTTATCCTCACCACTTCTCTCGCTATATCCTCTCCCAATAACCAAAAACCTTGTATAATTATTGGATAAATCTTCGATGCGAGAAGCTATGATATTGAGCTTGTAAAGATTAGCAGCCACATCAGAGGCGATAGCCGCCGTTTTCATCTCCTTAGCTGCCAGTTGAGCAGCCCTGGCGGTGCTTTCCACCTCAATTAATCTCACTTCGGGAAGATTCTCCTCTAGCCAACTTCTGCACTGAGCCAGAGCCTGGGGATGAGAATAGACATTTTTTACCTCTTTGAGCTCTCCCCTGCCCAGAAGATGGTGGTAAATCTCCAAAATTACCTCAGCACATATCTTCAGATTGGAGTCAAGAAACATATCTAAAGTATAATTAACTACTCCCTCGGTGGAATTTTCCACCGGCACTACGCCAAAGTCAGCTTGTTTTTTCTCCACCCTGGCAAAAATTTCAGCGATACTCTTAGCCGGGACTAGATTTACCTCCTGGCCAAATTTCTGCATAGCCGCCAGATGAGTAAAAGTAGCAGGAGGGCCAAAATAGACAACTTTTAATTTTTTTTCTAAAGATAAAGAAACCTTTAGAATAAAACGAATAATTTCAGAAAGATTCTCATTAGACAAAGGGCCTTTATTTTCCTTGATCAATCTATTGAGAATACTCCTTTCTCTTCCGGGAGAATAGTATCCCATTTTTTCTCTTCTCTTTACCTTGGCCACCCCCAGAACCCTTTTTGCCCTTTCATTCAATAGTTGAACCAATTTTGAGTCAATGTCATCAATTTCTTTTCGTAATGAATTTAACTTCATCTTTCACCTTTCTTATTAGAAATGTCCGGAGACATTTCTAGCGTTTAGCGTATAGCGGGTAGCGTATAGTAAAAACAAACAAACATCGTACTGCTTATGTCGTATATTTCATTGCGCAATACGCACCGTAAATATTCAGTGGACCTTGTCGTTGCGAACGAAGTGAAGCAATCTCAGTCTTTAGGATCGCAGAGCCTGTTCCGAGCGAAGCGAGGAATCTCCTACCGCTCCTGGCAATGATAACATAGAATGTACTTTGCTGAACATCTACCAGCAACTAATTTCTATTTACCATTCACTATTTGCTACTGCCTCCAGAGCCAAAATATAACTGTGGAGACCAAATCCAGCAATCTGGCCCCTACAGACCCCTGCCACTAGAGATTTCCGTCGAAAACCCTCCCTCTGATGAATATTGGAGAGATGCACCTCTACAGCAGGAATGCCAACTGCCAAAATAGCATCTCTTATCGCCACACTGGTGTGAGTATAAGCAGCAGGGTTAATTATCAAAGCATCGGCCCAATCTTTAGTCTCACCAATAAAGGATACTATTTCCCCTTCACTATTCGATTGCTTTATCTTTACCTGACAATCTAGCTCTTTTGCCTTAAGTTTAACTGCCTCATTAATCTCAGCTAAGGTGACCTTACCATAAATGTCTATTTCTCTTCTTCCCAACAAATTCAGGTTTGGTCCGTGAATGACTAAAATGTGTTTCATTTCTCTATCTCCCTGAGAACCTCTTTTATCACCTTTGTAGGAACCTCTGAGGTAAGAAAAACATCGCCTATATCTCTGGGTAGAACAAAATTTAATCCACCCGCCCTTATTTTCTTATCCCGATAGAGAACATCCCAGAGTTTATCCTCATCTACTTCTTCTACCTTTACCGGTAGACCTATCACTTTAAGAAGCTCTATTATTCTTTTTACTAAATCCTCACTGATAAAACCCAACTTTTCTGATATTTTTGCTGCCGCTACCATTCCCAAAGAGACTGCCTCTCCATGAGTATACTCTTTATACTCCATTGCTCCCTCGATGGCATGCCCTATGGTATGGCCAAAATTCAAAACCTGCCTTCTTCCTTTTTCTTCTCGCTCATCTTCCTCAACCACTCTAGCTTTTATTCTCACTGATCTCTCTATGATGAATTGAGCTACTTTCCTATCCAGATTCTTTACTCTTCCTATATTCTTTTCCAGGAAACAGAAGAGTTCTTCATCTTTTATCACGCCATGTTTTACTATCTCAGCTAATCCTTCTCTAACTTGCCTGGGCTCTAATGTCTCTAAAGTCTTAAGATCCATATAGACAAATTTTGGCTGATAGAAAGAACCTATTAGATTCTTCCCGGCGGGTAGATCCACGCCCACTTTGCCTCCTACACTGGCGTCAACCTGAGCTAACAGGGTAGTAGGTACAAGAAAAAAATTAATCCCTCTTAGATAAGTAGAAGCAACAAATCCAGCTAAATCCCCGATTACTCCACCGCCCAATGCAAGAATAGCATCTGAGCGGTCCAGTTTAAGCTCAGCACAGCGAGCATACAACTTCTCTACTTGAAAAAGGGACTTGGATGTCTCTCCTGGCGGCACGCAGGCTATACTCACATCAAAATCATTCTTTTCCAAAAAAGATTTTACCGCCTCACCATAGAGGCTATAAACACGCTCATCACTGACAAGCAAAATTTTGTCTCCCGGGGCAAGGCTCTTTACTGTTCTCCCCAGGTTGGCTAAATCTGCCCCTATATAGACAGGATAGCTGCGTTCTTTCCCCAAATTAATCTTAACGGTTATCATTTTGCGCCAGTTTAGTCTTTTGGAAGATTTCTTCTTTTTCTAAAAACTCTATTATCTCTTCTACTACTACTCCTTCGCTATCTAAAGCGGAAGTATCAACGCTAAAATCTGCCTTTTCATAATAAGGCTTGCGGAGCGTAAGGAGCTCCTCAATCCTCTTTTTCTGATTATTCATCTCTAAAAGAGGACGGTTCTCATTTCCTTCTATTCGCTTAAGAATTACCTCAGGGCTGGCGAAAAGGCAAATAATAAGAGCATTTTTCTTGAGCGCCCTTGTGTTCTCTTCTCTTAAAACAACTCCTCCACCAGTAGAAATTACATAATTATCAAGAAGGGTAACTTCTTTGACTATTTTAGTTTCCAGGCGGCGGAAGTATTTTTCCCCTCTTTTTTTAAACATAGCTGAAATAGTGTCCTTTTCCCTTTGCTCAATGAGCTCATCGGTATCTAGATAACTCATTCTCAATTTCTTGGCTAATCTTCTCCCTATTTTGCTTTTTCCTGTTCCCATAAAACCAGTTAAGACAATATTCATATTTTTCTTAGATAGTCTAGATAGCCAAATGCTTCTGCTATCTCTATCTTGCCACAATTTCTCTTCATCACTTGGATAATTTCATTGCCCTGTTTAAATTTACGTAAATACCCAGTGAACGGCGTTATTGCAAGCAAAGCTCTTTTCTCGTCATTGCGAACAGAGCGAGGTAATCTCAATTATATCACTTGGCCTCCTTCATAGAAACCATCAACATTCTATCATATCCACTCTCCCTGTCAATTTATCAGGTTGATAAAAGTTTCCCCATAATTTCACTCCAAAATAGAGCTATTACAAGATAATTGTCCTATTCCAGTTAACCAAACGCTGTATTCCTCATTATATAATCGTTCTAGGGAAAGTGCACTTGAATTTTGGGGAAACTCCTCATCAGGTTGGCTCGACAAATCGTGCCTGTTGGCCCTTAGATTAACGAGGCCCAGGTATGCTAAATGGAGAGAGTAACGCATGTGGCCCAAGGTTGACCTGGCCAGAGCTCTCTTATATACGACTCAAGGCGATTGACAAAGGAAATTTTGTGGTCGACAAACAATTTCTTTCATATATACTAAGATGAAATAAAAATAATTTTTAAGCGTAAGGGGCAGGTTCAATGGCTGCGAAAGAGAATACTTTTCGCAGTGGAGCAATAGCCTCCAGAATTGCCCAACTCAGTGTGATTGATGCACTTTTTCTTGTAGTGCTGATGTCTCGTTATGAGAAGACTGTAAAATGTCTTGAGAAAACTACCGAGGCAGTAAAGACTAAGCGCTATTAGGGTGAAATATGAGAAGGCTGAATAGCTACCAAACAAGCATTGAGGAGTGAATTTATGTAGGGGGAGGAGGTGAGAATTTTTTCCTGCATATTCCTTTTAAGGAGTGAAAGACTACCAAATTTTAATCTTTACAGGAGGTAAGGCAATGAGAAGAAGAGATAAGTTAGCATTTAAATTGAAAGTTGTGATCGGTACGTTACTCATTGGGGCTATTGGTTTTTGCCTGCTATCCGTATCTTTAGCGGCAAAAGAGAAAATAATTTATATGTCAACCCCCTGGGGAGTACCATCTAAGAATTTACTGGTAGAATTTGAGAAACAAACTGGTATCGAAGTTGAGGTAACTACCATTGGAGACGAAAAAGCTCTGAGAGACAAGGTGATGATTGCTACAGCAGGAGGCATTGCCCCGGCTGATGTAATATTTGTGGGAATAACAAATGTAGGGGTTTTCTCTTCCAGCAAAAGCATTGCGCAGCTTGATGAGATAGTCTCCCCGGACCTACTGGAAGAGCTAACAAGCGCTGATTTATTTAGAATTGGAGGTTATCTATACAGTGTACCTATCTACCAGCAACTGGTGATGATAGACTATGATTCCTCCGTTCTTGAGAAAATGGGTGCTCCAGTACCCACCACCTGGGAGGAATTTACCCAGTTATGTCGGGAGATTAAACAAAAAGGAATAAGAAAATATCCCATAACCTTTGGTGCTCGGGCATGGAGTTGGTACTTAATAGCTCTTTCTATGGGAGGGGTGCTATTTGATGAAGAACTCAATCCCACATTTCATCAACCTGACTCAGGGGGACTAGGAGCAATGAAGCTCCTGAGAGATTTCTTTGAAGAGGAGCTTATTTCAGCTGAGCGCATAACAAGCGTCAATCCCCATCCTTCTTTCTGGGCTGGAGAAGCCGTCTTCCATCAAGCCTGGCAGGGTTCCCTAACTATTGCTAACGATCCTGAAAAGTCAAAGATTGCTCCTAATGCTAAATATATACTCCTCCCGGATGAACACTTCACCTGGAGTTTACCCGCAGCTTTAGGTATATCCGCATTTTCCAATAAAAAAGATGAAGCCTATAAATTCATAGTGTGGTTCACCAAAGCAGAGATTCAAAAATCCCTTTATGAGGCCTATGGGATGTTTCCGGCAAACAAGGCTGCTTTTGCTGCTTTGGGAGAGGCAGGTAAAATAGAGGGCTTTGATGTAATGGCGGAGCAGGCAAGATTTGTGCGTCGCATCCCTTATCGGGCTCCCTGGTATACGGAATTTGAGAATGAAGCTAACGATACGATAAAGAGAATGGTCAGGGATCAGATCTCTCCAGAAGAAGCGGTAGGTCATCTAGCTAATTACGTATACGAGCTCAAAAAGGAGTATGAGTAAAGTAAGAATTGAATGAGAAAGAGGGCGCCGCTTCAGGCGCCCTCACAAACACTAAGAATGAAAATCAGAAATAAACAAAAATGGCAGAGAAGTCTTTCTGCTATTATTGATAACCAGAAATGGCTGGCATACTTGATCCTTGCGCCGGTGGTCATCTTGATCTTTTTTATGGCCTATTTTCCGGCTATCCAATCCTTCCGGTTTAGCCTGATGTACTACAACACAAGACTGCCCGAGAGAATTCATTTTGTTGGTTTGAATAACTATATCAGGATTCTTAAAGACCCCCTTTTTCTGGAGGCTTTGAAAAGAACAGCTTATTTTGTAGTGATAGCTGTTGGTATGATTTTAAGTATTTCCCTGGTATTTTCCCTGGTTCTCAACCAGAACTTCAAGGGAAGGTCCATCCTGCGGGCTTTGGTTATACTGGCCTGGGCCATACCACCCGTAGTTAATGGGTTTATGTGGAAATGGCTACTGAGTGGTGATTTTGGGTTTTTGAACGGAATTCTCTATCAATTTGGCCTTATCTCTTCTTATAAGCCCTGGTTAAAGGATCCCTTTATGGCCTTAAATTGGGCAACTTTAACCTTTGTCTGGCGATTTACCCCTTTTGTGACAATCCTGCTTCTGGGTGCTCTTCAGTCCATTCCTTTAGAGCTTTACGATTCGGCAAAGGTAGATGGAGCTGGTGCTCGATCCTGCTGGTGGCATATAACCCTTCCCCTTCTGCGTCCCATGCTAACCATTGCCCTGATTATTATTATGATATTTTCCTTTACTGTCTTCGATGAGATATATACTTTAACTGGACTGGACCCTGCTACTAAGACTTTAATGATGTACGGCTATGAACTCGCATTTGAGAAAGGTCGTTTTGGGATTGGATCTGCCTTGGCTTATGTAATTGGTATTTTTATGTTTTTAATAACTTATTTTTATATAAAATCTATATACAGGGAAGTGAAATATTGATAAATCACAAAAAGATTCTTCTCTATTTCTGTATTGTCATTATGCTGATATGGTCTCTTGTTCCTTTGTACTGGCTCATTCTTTCCAGTATAATTCCCCAAGTGGATCTATATTCAATCCCTCCCCGCTGGATTCCTGCTCGAATAACCCTGGAAAACTTCAGAAGTATCCTTATAACAGGAAAGGGATTTCGAGGAGCGGTAGGGACAACAGCCACCGAACTCATCAAAAAAGGTCTGATTAACAGCTTAATAGTTGCCGGAACAACCACTTTGATTATGGCCGTGGCAGCGCCTCTAATTGGCTATGTTTTCGCAAGACTAAATTTTCCCGGAAAGAATCTATTCTTCTTTTACATCATAGGAATGATAGCCGTACCCAGTTGGCCGGTACTGATTGGCCTTTTTTCTGAATTTAGCAAATTAGGTCTTCTGGATACCCTTACAGGTTTGATTATTCTAAGCGTTGCCTATAGAATGCCCTTTGATACGTGGTTTATGAAGGGCTATCTCAGCTCCATACCTACAGAACTGGAGGATGCAGCACGAATCGATGGCTGTACACTCCTGGGGGCAATGTTTAAAGTTGTCCTTCCTCTGTCTTTACCCGGGCTGATGGCAGTAGTAATTATTTCTTTCCTCTTCTCATGGAATATGTTTATGGCTCCTTTAATTCTTACCTATACCCTTAAGGCCAAGCCAATTACAGTTACTATCTCAGAATTCGTGGGCCAATTCTATGCAGAGTGGAATCTTATGTCTGCCGGAGCTCTTGTTGCCATTATTCCCCCTATACTGGTAGCTCTTCTTTTTCAAAAATACTTGATAAAGGGAATTGTGGGTGGAGCCATAAAATAGAAGTTCCAGAGTCTTAAAAGAGCCTTTAGTTTCCTAAGAAAAATGGGTAAAGATATAATCCAGTTAGAAAAGAAGAATGAGAAAATCGTTATAGGATTAATGTCGGGAACTTCTGTGGATGGAATAGATGCCGCTCTGGTCAAGATAAAAGGAAATGGACTTTCTACCAGGGCAAGACTTCTCTTCTTCCAGGTATATCCCTATCCTCAAACGGTGCGGAAGAAGATACTCAATATTTTCTCCCCCAGGACAGGAACGGTGGACAAGATCTGCCATTTAAATTTTGTTCTGGGGGAACTATTTGCTCAGGCTGCTTTGAAAATCATTCTTAAAGCGAACTTAGAACCTTGGCAGATTGACCTCATTGGTTCCCACGGCCAGACTATCTACCACATTCCTATACCTAAAAGAGAAGGCAGCCTTTATGTAAGATCAACCCTTCAAATAGGAGAGCCCTCTGTTATTGCCGAAAGAACAGGGATAACCACAGTAGCTGATTTTAGGACTGGTGATATGGCGGCCGGCGGACAGGGAGCACCATTAGCTGCCTATGTAGACTACATCTTATTTAGAGATGAAAAAAAGACTAGAGCCATTCAAAACATTGGGGGGATAGGAAATATTACCTTAATCCCGGCAGCCGCCAAGCTAGATGATGTGGTTGCTTTCGATACCGGACCTGGCAATATGATCATTGATGCTGTCAGCCAGATTCTCAGTCAGGGCAAGAGAACTTACGACAAAAACGGGCTAATGGCTGCCCAAGGAAAGGTAAATAGGAAATTACTGAAAGAATTAATGAATCACTCCTATTTAAAAAAAATACCTCCTAAAACCACAGGAAGAGAGGAATTTGGAATGCAGTTTGCTCGTCAGCTAATTAAAAGAGCAAGAGCTCTACACCTAAAAAACAAGGACTTGCTTACCACAGTTACTAGCTTTACCGCTGATTCCATTTATTATGCTTATGAAAACTTTATTCTTCCCCAGCATCAGCTAGATGAAATTATCATCTCTGGAGGGGGAAGTTATAACCCCACTTTGCTTAACTTTCTAAGGAAAAGGTTTGAGCCTATTTCTCTATTTCGGACTGAAGATTTTGGGATTTCCGATAAAGCCAAAGAGGCATTAATCTTTGCTATTTTGGCCAACGAGACTATCTCCGCTAATCCGGCAAATGTTCCTTCGGCTACCGGAGCCAAAAGAGGGGTAATCCTGGGTAAAATAATAATAAATTTGAATCATTAAATAGACATTAAATAGGGACAGCGACCATTTTTTGGCGAGGATTTCGGAAAAGAATAAATAAGCAGAAACTCTTCCTATTCCCCGTTAGAATTGATCTGCATTTCGAAGCTCTTAAGTAACGCTTTTGAAAATGGTCGCTGTCCCTATTTAAAAAGATAAAGGGATTAAGATGATTAAATCTAAGCAAGATAAAAAAAGAATTTTCCGGGAGTTAGCCAGCCTGATGACTGAGCAGAGAAACATTAATACAATGGATATCGATACCAAATCTACCAAAGAGATAATTAAACTCATCAATGAAGACGATAAAAAGGTAGCCTATGCGGTAGAGAAGGAGATTTCCTATATTGCTAATGCGGTAGAAATAATCGTAGAGTGTTTTAAAAAGGGAGGAAGACTTTTCTATACAGGAGCCGGAACAAGCGGCCGACTAGGGGTACTCGACGCAACCGAATGCCCACCTACTTTTGGTACTAATCCAGAGATGGTTCAGGGAATAATTGCTGGCGGGGAGAAGGCTCTGGTGCAAGCTATTGAAGGAGCGGAGGATCATTCAGAAGAAGGAGCTAACGAGATAATTAAACGAGGAATAACGAGTAAGGATGTGGTTGTAGGTATTGCCGCCAGCAAAAGAACCCCCTATGTGATCGGCGCTTTAAAAAAGGCACGAAGTATAGGAGCGGGAACCATCTTTGTAATCTGTAATCCACGTTCCCAGATGGATATAGATGTTGATGTATCTATCTGTCCTATGGTAGGACCCGAGGTAATTATGGGCTCTACCAGAATGAAAGCCGGCACCGCAGAAAAGATGGTCCTTAATATGCTTACTACCGCTGCAATGATCAGACTGGGTAAGGTCTACAAAAATATGATGATTGATCTTCAAGCCACCAGCCAAAAATTAGTGGAGAGATCCAAAAGAGTGATTATGATAGCTACAGGATTAGATTATGATGCTGCAGAGAAAGCTTTGAAAAAAGCAGATGGAAGTGTCAAAGTAGCCATAGTAATGATAAAAACCAACCTCGGTTATAATCAAGCTATTGACCTTTCAAAAAAAGCAGACGGATTTGTAAGAAAAGCTATTGAACTAGAAAAACCGACAGTTTTCATGCAGAAAGATAAGAATAAAGAGAAGAGAGAATGAGCAAGGCAGGATTTAACACATATTTTTACCTTTTTCTTAGATAATCGAGATAGCCAGAATAGTTTCTTTTTGTCTCGGTAAGGCTATCTCCGCCAAACTTCTCTCGCATAGCTCTGGCTATCTCAAAGGCAGCTACTGCCTCCCCGATAACAGAAGCAGCCGGAAGAGCACAAACATCAGCTCGCTCTTTCATTGCTTTTACGGGCTTTTTGCTAACGATGTCTATTGAAGACAAAGGCTGAGCTAATGTGGATATAGGCTTCATGGCTGCTCGGAGGATAATGGGTTCACCATTACTCATTCCTCCTTCTATGCCACCGGCATTATTACTGCGGCGAAAGAACCTATGCTCACTTTTCTCGTAGAATATTTCATCCTGAACCTGGGAGCCAAATTTCTCTGCCGCCATAAAACCTGAGCCAACTTCCACTCCTATAATTGCCTGGATGCTCATTAGAGCATAGGCTAGCCGGGCATCGAGCTTGAGGTCCCACTGAACATAGCTTCCTAATCCCACCGGTAAGTTAAGAATTACCACCTCAAATACTCCTCCCAAAGTATCCCCTTTTTCTTTAGCTGAATCAATTAGAGCTATCATCTTTGCCTCGGCTCTCTTATTCAGACAACGCAAGGGAGAATCTTCAATTATTTGATAACTTGCTTTTATTGGCTGCCATTGGTTCACATCTTTTATCCTGCCAATCTGAATCACCCGACTGTAAATTCGAATCTCAAATTCGGAAAGAAATCTCCTGCAAATAGCTCCTATAGCCACGCGAACTGCTGTTTCCCGAGCACTGGCTCGTTCCAGAACATTTCTCAAATCATCAAAATTATATTTGATAGCTCCTGCCAGGTCGGCATGACCGGGTCTAGGATGGGTGAGGGGAGGAATATTCTGAGAAATTACTTTTCTATCTTCTACCATCATAACCTGGCGCCAATTTTCCCAGTCCAGGTTCTTTATCAATAAAGCAATGGGGCTGCCTAGTGTTCTTCCCATACGAACCCCAGAGATAATTTCTACTTTATCTTTCTCGATTTTCATTCTCTTTCCCCGGCCATAGCCTGCTTGCCTGCGCCTCAATTCCCGGTCAATATCCTCGCTGGAGAGTTTCAAGCCAGCAGGCACGCCTTCTAAAATAGCTACCAAACCTTTACCATGGGATTCCCCGGCGGTTAAATAACGCAGCATACTTTTCCTCCATTGGGTCTCAGGATATTCTCAGCATCCTAATAAACACCTTTCTATTTCGATAATTCTCTCCTCAATGCCTTTTTCATCACCTCTACAGGGGCTTTTTGGTCAGTCCAGATTTCAAAGGAAAGGGCACCCTGATAGACGAGCATATCCAGTCCTCCCAAAAAAGCCAGTTTTCTTTCCTCTGCTAACTTCAAAAAAGGTGTTTTTCGGTTATACACAACATCATAAATGAATATATTCGGCGGCAAAATTTCGGGAGCAATCAAGCCAGGGTCACCTGAATGCATACCTATGGAAGTAGCATTAATCAATAGGTCAATCTCACTCATTATAAAAGAGGAATTTTTCTCAATAAACTCAACCAGAGAGAGCTGGCACTTATCCTGAAAAATTTTCTTTAAATGCTCTAAAAGAGCCCTTCCTCTAGAATATGTACGATTGGCAAGAATTAGTTTCTTTATGCCATTTTTAATAAGAGCAAAAGAGATAGCATAAGCAGCTCCGCCTGAACCCAGTAAAAATACATTCTTACCTTTGGGGTCAAATCCTCCCTGCTTCTTTAATGACTCAATAAAACCATCCCCGTCTGTATTGTAGCCAATTAATTTGCCTTCCTTATTACGAATGGTGTTCACCGCTCCTATTACTTTTGCCTCAGGAGATATCTCATCAAGATAGGGCAAAACCTTCTCTTTATGAGGAATAGTCACATTCATCCCTACTATATTTAAAGACCTTATGGACTCAACGGCTATCTTCAACTCCTCTGGCTTTACAGAAAAGGGAAGATAGACAAAATTAAGCCCCAGCCTGGCAAAGGCGGCATTATGAAATAGAGGAGAAAGAGAATGCTCCACAGGATAGCCAAATACCCCTGCTATCTTTGTCTTGCCATCAATTTTACTCAATTGCTCAGATGATTTCATTGCTCCATTCAACTCAATTAGGACGCATATTTTCGCAGCTCTATGTCTAAAAAGGAAATTCCTATACCAAACTACTTTCTTTATAGAAATCATCAATATTCTATCATATCCGCCCTCGCTGTCAATTTATCAGCCTTATCTAATACCCTCATTTAAACTCAAATTTGATAAATAAAAACAATTATGCTATACTTATTTATGAATCAATAAAAACCTTAGAAGTATTTTGCTATCCCTATATCGTTAAATAATAAGGGAGCTTATATGAAGGTCAGAGTTGGATTCATCGGAACGGGAAGAATCGCTGTCCGCCATATGGAGAAACTAGCAAAAATAGAAGATACCAGGCTTGTCTCCGTCTGTGATGTACATAAAAAGGAAGCTGAAAGAGTAGCCAGAACCTTCGCAACTAACTGCTATACTGACTACCGGGAGATGTTAGAAAAGGAAAAATTGGAAGCTGTATATATTTGCCTACCTCCCTTTGCCCATGGTGAGCAAGAAATTATGGCAGCGGAAAAGAAAATAAACCTATTTATAGAAAAACCACTTGCTCTAAACCTGAAAAAGGCATACCAAATCAATGAAGCCATTGAGAAAAATAGTATTATCTCCAGCGTAGGATACGTATACAGATATTCAGACATAGTAAACAAAGTCAAGAAAGAACTTGAGAAAAGAAAAACTGCCCTTATTTTAGGCTATTACTTCTGCCCACTGCGTCCTGTTTATTGGTGGAGAAACAAGAATGAATCAGGAGGTCAGATAGTCGAACAAACTACTCACATATTTGACCTGGCAAGATATCTAGTGGGAGAAGTAAATGAAGTCTATGGGCAAAGGTCCCAGGGTCTGATGGAAGAAGTAGAAAATTATGACCTGGATGATACCTCCTGCGTGAATCTTCACTTTGAAAATGGAGCCATAGGAAGTATTTCCTCTGCCTGTATTCTCTCCCATGGGCGTGATTGGGGAATTAACTTAATCGGAAAAGGCTTTAAAATCGACCTTCTTCTTTCTTCCCATCTTTTGAAGATTACCAATGGGAAAAAAGAAGAGGTGAAGATGACCATTGACCCTTATCAGTCAGAGAACGACCTTTTCATCAAAGCCATAAAAGAAAATAATCCTGAAATCATAAAATCACCTTACTCAGACGCCTTAAAAACCTTAAAACTAACCCTGGCCGCTACTACCTCCCTGGAAAAAGGAAAAGTAATTAAACTAACCGATAACCAATAAAAAAGGAATTGGAAATGTCTGTAAGAGAAGAAATTAAGATGCCCAGAATGGTAAAGATTCGCCAAAAATTTCCCCGCCCTGTTTGTGCTGATATCGCATCTGAAGTAAAAAAAGAAGTAGCCCAGTTTCTTGACAAGCTACCTTCAGGAGCCCGTGTGGCTATAGCTGTCGGAAGTCGGGGGATTTCCAATATCAAGGAGGTAGCGGCTGCGGTAGTGCAGGAGGTGAAAAGATGCGGGGCAAAACCTTTCATCATCCCGGCTATGGGAAGTCACGGGGGAGCTACAGCAGAAGGACAAAAAAAAGTCCTGGAATCCTATGGAATAAACGAACACTCTGTGGGTGCTCCCATTGTCTCCTCCATGGAGGTAATCAAGATTGGTATTTTGGATAATAGTGTTCCCGTCTATTTTGATAAGAACGCCTCTCAGGCAGATGCCATCATTCCCATTAACCGAGTTAAACCCCACACTGATTTTCATGACGAAATTGAAAGTGGCATAGCAAAAATTATGGTCATTGGTTTGGGTAAACATAAAGGAGCTCTCAGTATCCATAGGCATGGAGCTGCTGGTCTTCATCACTTGGTTCCGGCAGCCGCTCGTTTGATTACTGAAAAAATGCCTATCCTCTTTGGAGTTGCTATGGTGGAAAACGCCTACCACGAAACAGCCCTCATAAAAGCCATTGGACGGGATGAGCTTGAGGAAAAAGAAAAAAAGCTCTTATTAAAGGCTAAAGAACTAATGCCCCACCTGCCCAGTGATGAAATAGATGTTCTCATCGTAGAAGAAATGGGAAAAAACATAAGTGGTTCCGGCATGGATACCAATATTATTGGTCGGATGATGATACTGGGAGAAAAAGAACCGTCCTCTCCCCAGATAAAAAGAATCGTCATCCTGGACCTTAGCCAGGAAACCCACGGCAACGCTGCTGGGCTGGGCCTGGCTGATTTCATCACTAGAAAGTTATTCAAGAAAATGAATTATGAGGATTCTTTAGTTAACATATTGACGGCCAGATTTATTATAAGAGGAAAAATCCCCCTTACCTTAGATAATGACCGTGAGGCAATGGAAATAGCGCTCGACACCTGCTGGGGAATCGAGCCAGAAAAAGCAGGCGTAGTCAGAATTAAAAATACCTTAAAGCTGGATGAAGTCTATATCTCAGAGGCACTCACAGAGGAACTCACGGGCAGAGATGATATCGAAATCATCGGCAAGTTAGAAGAAATGAGATTTGATAAGGAAGGGAATCTGGCAAGCAGTTCATTATTGTGAGCGAGATTCCTCCGCGCTTGTCATGGCGAACGGAGTGAAGCAATCCCAGGAGATTGCCACGCCTGCCTTCGGAAGTCTCGCAATGAGGGAAAAGGAAACGTAGAACACTATCTTTTTCTCCTTCTTGTTTTTACTATACGCCAAAGGCTAGAATCGTCTTCATCTATTTCCTACCCAGCAAGAAAGCTAAACGCTACAAGAGTTTCTCTATTGAACATATTTATTAGCGGGTGGCGTCGCACCGGCTTGAGAGGCAACCCAGGAGCCTAGTTTGTTTGCAGCTTCACTTATTCTTTCAAGTGAGCTACCTTTTAGATATTGAATGGCCAGAGCAGCCGTAAATGCATCTCCAGCACCTACTGTATCAATAACTGTAACCTTCCTCCCAGGATGTTTGACCGTTTCTCTCTCATTGACAAGCAGGCTTCCATTTCTACCTTTGGTAAGACATACAAGGTCTAACCCATATTTTTCAATTAATAACCTACATAATTCCTCTTCGGATTCCTTCTTCTGATAGCCAAGCAAATCTATGAGTATAGGTAATTCTTCATCATTTAGTTTCAGTATTGATGATATTTTCAAGGATTGGATAATTATTTCAGGAGAGTAAAAATTCTGCCTGAGATTGATGTCAAATATCCGCACAATCTCTTTTCCAGTATGTTTTAAGAATTCAATGATTGTTGTGCGTGATTCTGATGAGCGTTGAGCAAGAGAACCAAAACATACTGCATCAGCCTTTTTTGCCAGTATCTTCCATTTCTCATCAAACTCAAAAAAGTCCCAGGCAACATTTTCCGTAATAGTGTATTTAGGATGTCCATTACTGTCTACTCTTACATCTACTGTGCCTGTAGGATGATTTGGATCAATTTGTATATATTCCCTTGTAAGGCCTAGAGTAGCTATGACATTGATAATCTCCTTTCCTAATGTGTCTTTTCCAATTCGACTGGCTATAATCCCTTTATGTCCTAATGCTGAGATATGATAGGCAAAATTTGCCGGAGCTCCCCCAAGACATTTCCCCTGTAGAAATATATCCCATAGTAGCTCCCCTAAGCCAACTATTATATATTCCCTTTTTGTATTCATACTCTTTTCTTGCATCTCTGATACTCCGATATTCAGATTTAGACCGAGAGAACTTAACCAAGTATTAATACATCTGTATTCATTGTAGTAGCTTCTAGTTTAGGCTTTTCCACCTCTCTAAATTCAATCTTTCCTGGCTTGACCATTACTGCCTGCAGCATACCCTCCTCTATTTATTGATACAAAACTACTTCAAATATATGTCGGAGATGGGTAGGCCAAAATTCAATGGCAGAGATGGGTGAATTTTTAGATGGCGATCAACAGGAAAGGATTGACTTCTTTTTACCTTCTTTTACTTAAGCCCTAGCTTTCTTGAGTGTCTCGAGAAAACGAGTTAAAGAAATTCAGAATATATTGGCAGTATTCAGTATATTGTTTTATTGCCTCCCCCACTGTTCGATAGACTATATTCTTATCTATTTCATTATACTCGTGGACGATAGCATTGCGAAAACCAGCGCTTTTAGCTATTTCTTGAGCAAATCCTTGAGGCAAAACTTTTAACTCAACCAATCCTAAGAAGGTTTCCCTGTAGTCTCTAGGAGCTTTTGTCCTTGGTCCTCCCAGCTCAGCTATTAGATGTTCATTTATATCGATGCCCCGGCCAATAATTTTCATAAAGATATGTTCCAGGGCATTCCACTTTAACCAGTCTTTTGCTAGCTCATCAAGGCTAAGTTTCTTAAAATCTTCTAATTTAATCAGGTCTTCCCTGATTAAATTAACTTTTCGCTGGATGAGTTCTGAATCAAGCATGTGATTTCCTAAGATATTGGAGGGTTTTTTGAGTTAGGATATTTTCCAGGTGGAGTAACTCCTTAGAGTCTACATAAGCTCGAAAAGCGTAAGTTTTGAAATTGTGGTAATCAAAAGGCTGACCATAAATCAAAATACTATTTTGCATTACCTGGTAGCGAAAAAAGGGGTCAACCTGGTGAAGAGACTTGACATTCACCTCAATACCCTTGAAAATATGGGTAAACTCATAAGAAAGTTCTAAGATGGTCTTGAAATCCAACAATTTTTTCCCCAAAATAGCAATATCAAGATCGCTAGCTTTATGGTTTTTCCCTTTAGCAAAAGAACCATAGATAAGTGCTAGTTTTAAATGATATTGCTGACCAATTTTATTTATTTGTTTTTGCTCGTTTTTTGTAATCTTCATTGTCCCTGTCTCTTTTTCATTATAGTCTTTATCTTATTCTCGTCAATCAAAATATATGCCTTTGGTACGCCCGACCATTCCTCACCCACCAAGAAATTCAAACGCTACAAGGCAAGCAGGGTAAATGATAAGCCTGTAGCAAGTA
>NJBQ01000082.1 GCA_005223095.1 Candidatus Aerophobetes bacterium Ae_b3a | reverse complement strand
AACTAAGGAATTATAAATACCTTCCCCTACCCCTCTGGGAATGCTGCCAGAAAAAACTACTATATTCGCCCTTCCTGCCAGGCTTTTGAGTTTTTCCTTAAGATTTTTTATCTCCGGGTAGGAAATCAGAGGACCCTCTTCCACTAGATGAGTCTTCTTGTCGCTTACTGGATCCAGGATGGTCAGATTGAGCCGACTTTCCTCTTTTATGAATACAAAATCTGTATCTATATTTTCTTTATCTAGATTTCGCTTTATAATCCTTCCCTGACTTCCTCCTAGCCAGCCAGTAGCTAGAGTCCTCTCCCCCAGAGTTTTAACTACACGAGAGACATTTATTCCTTTACCACCAGCTATCCTTATCCTCTCTTTTTCTATTAGATTTACTTTTCCCGGCCGAAAACTAGCTACATTTACTACCCGGTCCAAAGCGGGATTGAGGGTAACAGTAAGGATCATTTTGGTCTTCTAATTATACAAAAAACCATTCTATTGTCAATTTACCAGTTTCTTGAGTAAAGCTAGTGTCTTCTTCACTCCTTCCCGCTGATTACCCTTGCCCTCAAACTCTACTGATAAATCTGCCTCAAAACCACTGTCTTTTAAGATATTGAGACACCTTTCTATGTCAATGGTTGTCTCTCTTCCCTCTTTATCAAAATCATAACTTTTCACATGAGCCAGAAAAGCATATTTAGCAACCTTAGCTATTGCTTGGTACCTGATTTCAGAGGAAAAGTTACCAAAATCTGGACAGACACCAAAGCTATCTGATTTTACGGCTTCAACAATACGAATAATATTATCAGGATTAGCGGAAGGACCTCCATGGTTTTCAATGACTAAACCCACCCCTACCTTCTCTCCTTCTTCTACTAGCTCTTTATAGCTACCTATGACTCTTCTCAGCATAGCATCGTCTACAGGTTCTCCTTCGCCTGCATTTATTCTAATAAAAGGAGAGCCCATCCGTTTAGCTATAGAAAACCACTCCTTAAGAGCTTCTATATCTTTTTCTCGCTTCTCATCATCGGGATTAGCTATATTACCCAAATCAACTGGAATATTAACCAGTTTCATTCCTCTCTCAGAAAGAGTCTCTTTCAACTCATCCAGATATCCTACTTCTGTTGAAGCAAAGAAAGGTGAGTTCAATTCTACCGCCTTCACTCCAAATTCCTCCTGACAAATGCGGGGAAATTCAATCAAGGGAGTTAGCTTGGGAATTTCCCGATGAAGACTCCATGATGCCACGGCTATTTGCATATCCTTCTCCTTTTGAATATTTTTTTGACACCGCCAATATTTTTCTTATTTTGCTAGGTAGGCAAGGAATTAATCTTTATTTCTTTCCCCTCCTCTGCTGATTGGTAAATGGCATCAATTATTCTGGCTACATTAAGAGCTTCCGCAGGGGTGGTGATAGGGTTTTTTCTTTGTTTAATACAGTCAATGAAGTGCTCCACTTCTTTGTGGAAAGCATCTTCCTTTAAAGAAAGGACAGGGGTAATATCATATAACCTACCTTGTCTTCCTTTAAATATCTTTAGTCTTCCATAAAGAGGACCGTCTTCACAAAAGCTAATCTTCGCTCCTCCTTTAGTGCCAAAGAGAGAAAGACTTCCTTCAGTTTCCGAATTTCCTGCCCAACTTGTCTCCAGAAAGAGAGTAGCTCCATTGTTAAATTTAACGAAGCTACTGGTCAGATCCTCTACATCAAAGTTATAATTGAATTTATCTCCTTTTAGAGTATTGGCAGGAGGCCAACCAGCGGAGACAGCCTCATTTCTAAACTTGGCATAGGTTGAACCAACAGCACTTAGGGGAGTAGGATTTCCCATTAGCCAAAGAGATAAATCAAGTATGTGTACTCCAATATCAATCAGAGATCCCCCTCCGCTCATTTCCTTCGAAGTAAACCAGGAGCCAGCGGTGGGTATTCCTCTTCTTCTTAAATAAGACGCCTTGGCATAATAAATCTCTCCCAGCTCCCCCTGATCAATAAACTCTTTCAGAATTTGCGAGATACTCATAAATCTTCTCATATAAGCAATCATACAGACCTTATTATTTGTCTTCTCTGTCTCTTTAAAAATTTCCTCTGCTCCTCTAGCATTTAGACAAAGAGGTTTTTCACAAAGCACATTCTTCCCCGCTCGGAGAGAAGCAATAACCTGTTCTTGATGAAAAAAGTTAGGAGTGCAAATACTCACTGCCTCAATTTCATTTAATTCTAATAAATCTTTGTGATCAGTAAAATAAGTTTCGATATTGGACTTTCTTGCCACAGTTTTAGCCTTTTCCCTGTTTGAGTCACTGAGAGCCACTATTCTTACTCCATCTGTCTTTTGATAACTGGGAATATGTCCCAGTTGAGCAATGGCACCTGCTCCGATAATTCCTACTTTTATCATCTCCCTCTCCTATATTTACCTGAGAAACATCTCAGGATAATTTCCTCTCCTCTAATTTAATCAGTTTCAAGTCTATCAACGACATCCTGCTCTGTCAACCTGCGCTCTTCCGGAGATATTGTAGTTTGACAAAGGCCTCTTTCTAATATAGGCTAGCTCCATGCAAGAGGCGATGTTCTACAAAAAGCTAGAAAATAAGAGAGTAGAGTGTAAATTATGCGCTCATTCTTGTCAAATATCAAGTGGCAGACGAGGAATCTGTAGGGTAAGAGAGAATAGAGAAGGAGTCCTTTATAGCCTCGTTTATGGAAAGGCAATATCTTCATCCATAGACCCTATAGAGAAAAAGCCTCTCTATCACTTTTACCCTGGCTCAAACGCCTTCTCGGTAGCGACTGTGGGATGTAACTTCCGCTGCTTAAACTGCCAGAATCACAGTATCTCACAATTACCTGGAGAAAGGAGAGAAATGCCGGGAGAAGAGCTCTCTCCTCAGGCAATTGTCTTTCAGGCTAAAAGATATGATTGTGAAATCATTGCCTATACCTATACTGAACCTACTATTTTCTTTGAGTATGCCTACGATACTTCCAAGTTAGCCCAAAAAGAGGGGATAAAAAATGTCTTTGTTACCAATGGATATATCAGCCAAGAAGCTCTAATAAAAATAAGTCCCTATTTAGATGCAGCTAATGTGGACCTTAAATCCTTCCGGGAAGATTTCTATAAGAAGGTATGTGGAGCCGAACTGGAACCTGTTCTCAAAACTCTAAAACTTATGAAGAAGTTGGGAATCTGGCTGGAGATAACCACCTTGATTATACCTACTTTAAATGACTCCCATGAGGAACTAAAAGAAATAGCCGGGTTCATAGTAGCTTTGGGAGAAGAGACCCCCTGGCATCTTAGTCGCTTTTATCCCACTTATAAATTAAGAAAGCTTCCTGCCACTTCTCTGGAGACTATCCATCGAGGTCGCGAAATTGGCCTAAAGGCTGGATTAAGATATGTTTATGCGGGGAATGTTCCGGGAGATAAGGCAGAAAATACCTACTGCTACCATTGTGGTAAGTTATTGATCAGACGCTATGGTTATCAAATAAAAGAATCAAATCTTGAAGAAGATAGATGTAAATATTGTCGAGCTAAGATCGACGGAGTAAGAATGAGAAGATGAATTACCTGGTGAATATTGGACTAGAAGTTCATGTAGAGCTTTTAACGCAAAGCAAGCTTTTTTGCGGTTGCAGCATTAAGTTTGGAATGCCCCCTAATACTCAGACCTGTCCGGTATGCCTTGGTCTTCCCGGGGTACTTCCCGTAATCAACGAAAAAGCAGTAGAATACGCTATTTATACTGCTTTGGCTCTACACTGTAAAATTAACCAACTCTGTAGATTTGCCAGGAAGAACTACTATTATCCGGACTTACCCAAAAACTATCAAATCTCTCAATATGAAGAGCCTTTAGCCAGAAATGGATATTTGGAATTTGAAGTGGAAAATAAGCTAAAAAAGATAGAGATTGAGCGCATTCACCTGGAGGAGGATGCTGGTAAACTTATTCACGGGGAAACTAAAGGAAACATACAAGAAAAAGAGCTTAGTTTTGTGGATTACAATCGTACTGGCATCCCCTTAATGGAGATTGTGAGTTCTCCTACCATATCTTCGCCACAAGAGGCATATCAATACCTCACTGACCTTAAAAGAATCCTTAGGTATTTACGGGTGAGCGACTGTAATATGGAGGAAGGGTCTTTGAGGTGCGATGCCAACATTTCTCTGGCCCCCGAAGGGGAAAGAATGGGAACAAAAACAGAACTCAAAAATATGAACTCCTTTAAAGAAATAAGAGAAGGGCTAAGCGCAGAAATAAAAAGACAGTCCTATCTTTTAGATAAAGGAGAAAAAATAATCCAGGAAACCAGACTGTGGGATGCTGAAAAAAGAAGGACCCGTTCTATGAGGAGTAAAGAAGAGGCTCATGACTACCGCTATTTTCCTGAACCAGACCTCTTACCTCTGGAGATAGATAAAAGACGACAGCAAAAAGTGAAGGCAAAGATTCCTGAAATGCCTCAAGAACGCTGCCAGAGATTTATTATAAAATATGGACTTCCCCCTTATGATGCCGGTGTCCTCACTGAATCACGAAATTTAGCTGACTATTTTGAAGAGTGTTTAGAGAGTTTTCCCTATTATAAGCAAGTTAGTAACTGGATAATGGGAGAGTTTCTGCGTCTGGTTAAAAAAGAAAATGTAGCTATAGACAAAGTAAAAGTCACTCCAGCACAAACGGGTGAACTCTTAAATTATCTTAAAAAAGGGACAATCAGCGGAAAACTGGCCAAGCTTATCTTCCAGGAAATGTTCAAAACAGGCAAAGAGGCTGAAGAAATAATTGAAACTGGTGGATTAAAGCAAATTACTGATGAGACAAGTCTGGAGAAAGTAGTAGGGGAAGTATTAAAAGAAAACCCTCAGGGAGTAAATGACTTCAAGGCTGGTAAGGAAAAAGCCCTGGGATATCTGGTAGGACAGATAATGAAAAAAACAAAAGGTAAGGCCAACCCTCAATTAGTCAATAGATTCTTGAGAGAGAAAATAAGTAACCTACCCCAATGAAATCTTCGATCATAAACGAAATTATTGAAATTATTTGACAAAAGTTTGAAAATCTGTTATACTTACTAACAGAAAAACAGCAAAATGAAAAATTTGCCTGTCAGGAGGTACCTTGAAATGAAAAAAAGAGCGGTTGTATCAGAACGTGGTACTATAACTATACCTGAGCCAATCAGGAAGATAGCCAATATACATCCGGGAGATCTAATCGAATTTGAACCGCACAAGGATGATATCATTTTGAGGCGGCTACTGGTTACCAGGGCTGAAGAAGAGAAGTTTATGAGCGATGACGAATGGGATAAGTTTGAGAAAATGGTAAAACAACAGCTAAAGAATGGTGAATATACTGGCTATACTGATTTGGAAAAAGCAAAAGAACATTCCCGAAGACTAAGAAAGTAAATTATGCGTCTAAATTATCTTAAGTCATACGATAGATTATTCAAAAAATTAACTTCCCCCCAACAAGAAAATGCTATAAAGGCTATTGACGCTTTAATCGAGTTTATTAAGACAGGTAAGAAACCTCAAGGGTTAGGCCTAAAAAAAGTTCGAAGCGATTATTGGGAAATAAAGCTAAGTGTAAGAAATAGAATAATCTTTGAATTTAAAAGCGATATCATAAACTTCGCCTTCGTTGGCAGTCACAATGAGGTTAAAAAGTTTTTAAAAGGAAAGGATTAATTGTAAAAATGTCAAAAATTAAGAAAATTGTTCTGGCTTATTCCGGGGGACTGGATACCTCAGTAATTCTTAATTGGCTTAAAGAAAAATATGGAGCAGAAGTAGTCACCTATACTGCTAACCTGGGACAAGGGAAACCACTAGATTCCATAGAAAACAAAGCTAAAAGTACCGGTGCTAGCAAGGTCTATATTGAGGATTTAAGAAAAGAATTCTGCCTGAATTATGTTCTGCCAGCCTTAAAAGCAGGAGCAGTCTATGAAGGAAAGTATCCTTTAGCTACTGCTCTGGCTCGTCCTCTCATTACTAAGGGTTTGATAGAGACAGCGAAAAAGGAAAAAGCAGAGGCTATTGCCCATGGATGCTCGGGCAAAGGAAATGACCAGGTAAGATTTGAGGTAACGGCCAAAGCTCTGAATCCAGAGATTACCATCCTTGCTCCTCTAAGAGAATGGGAATTAAACTCAAGAGAAGAAGAAGTAAGATATGCTAAAGAGCATAATATCCCTTTAGAAATAAAAGAAGAATCTCCCTATTCTATTGATAGAAATCTATGGGGAGTGAGCATAGAATGCGGACCATTGGAAGATATCGGGCAGGAACCACCGCCAGAAAGTTATCAAATCACCAGCTCTCCTCAGGATGCACCGAAGGAGCCAACTTATATTAACATCACCTTTAGAGAAGGTGTGCCCTGTAGATTCAATGGAAAAGAATATAAACTGGTTAGTTTGATAGAAAAGCTAAATTTAGTGGGAGGAAAAAACGCTGTAGGGCGGATAGACCTCATAGAAAATAGACTTATTGGTATAAAATCAAGGGAGATTTATGAGGCGCCAGCAGCGGTGATTCTTCACTATGCTCATCGAGAGCTGGAAAGATTAACTCTAGACAAGGATACCTTCCGTTTCAAAGAAATTGTTGCTCAAAAATATTCGGAGCTTGTTTATGATGGGCTATGGCATTCTCCCCTTCGCCAAGCTCTGGATGGTTTTGTTAACCAAACTCAAAGATTCGTCAGTGGAGAGGTAAAACTTAAACTCTATAAGGGAAACTGTACAGTAGTGGGAAGAAAATCCCCTTACTCTCTATATGAAAAAAAACTGGCTACTTATAGTGAAGAAGATACTTTTGACCAAAAAGCCTCGCAAGGATTTATTCATATCTGGAGCCTACCTTTAAGAACAATATCTAAGACACAAAGAAGGGAGGAAAAAAAGTGATTTCTCGTTATGCTCTCCCTCAAATGAGGAAAATATGGCAAGAAGAAGAAAAATTCTCCCTCTGGCTTAAGATAGAAATACTTGCTTGTGAGGCCTGGGCAAAACTGGGCAGAATCCCTCCTCAGGCATTAGATACTATCAAGAAAAAGGCAAGTTTTGATGTCAAACGGATAAAAGAGATTGAAGATGAGGTAAAGCATGATGTGATAGCCTTTCTCACTAATGTTGCCGAGCATGTAGGCCCTGCCTCTCGCTATATCCATCTAGGACTTACCTCTTCTGACCTGCTGGATACCACCCTGGCTCTCCAGATGAAAATGGCTTCTCAAATAATCCTTGAGGACCTGGACAAATTAATTGAAATACTAAAAGAAAAAGCTGCTCAGAATAAAAATACTCTGATGATGGGCAGGACTCACGGTGTTCATGCTGAACCCATTAGCCTGGGATTGAAATTTGCTCTCTGGTACGAAGAGACAAAAAGAAATAAAGAGCGAATGATGCAGGCTGACAAAAATATATCCTATGGCAAGCTCTCAGGAGCCGTGGGAACTTATGCTAATCTAGACCCTTTTGTAGAGGAGTATGTTTGTGAAAAACTGAATCTCACTCCCTGCCCGATTTCCAGCCAGATAATCCAGCGAGACCGCCATGCGCAATATCTGTCTACCCTGGCCATTATTGCCTCTTCCCTGGATAAATTTGCTCTCCAGATTCGTCTTTTGCAGCGTACAGAAACCAGGGAACTGGAAGAGCCGTTTTCCCATAAACAAAAAGGGTCTTCAGCTATGCCTCACAAACGTAACCCTATAATCTGCGAGCGTATCTGTGGCCTGGCTCGTTTGATAAGAAGTAATAGCCAGGCAGCCCTGGAAGATATTGCTCTGTGGGAAGAAAGAGACATATCCCATTCCTCTGTAGAAAGAGTAATTATTCCTGATTCTACTACATTACTCGACTACATAATAAATAAGCTGGCCAGAGTCTTAAGAAACATTATTATCTATCCTGAAGATATGAGGCAAAACATAGACAAAACCGGAGGAATTTTCTTTTCCCAGAGACTGCTGTTAGAATTAACAAAAAAAGGACTCTCCCGAGAAGATGCTTATAGAATAGTACAAAAAGAAGCTATGAAATGCTGGCAAGAAAATGCTGACTTTAGACATCTAGTGAAGCATAACTCAGAAATAGGCAAGTATTTGAAAGATAAGGAGCTCGACTCCATCTTTGATCTCCAATACTACCTTGGCTGGATTGACCACATCTTTCAAAGGCTGGGAATCCCAACAAGATAGTTCATGGCAAGATAGTTCATAGTTCATAGCAAGTTCAAAATCAAAATAAAGTTCAAAATAGCTTTAATTATAGAAGAACGGATAAAAAGATGAACACCTTTATACATCCCACAGCCATCATAGATTCCAAAGCAGAACTGGACCAAGGTGTAAAAATAGGCCCTTATTGTATAATTGGACCAAATACAAAAATAGGTAAGAAAACAAAAATTAGCGCCTTAGCCACAATAGAAGAATGGACTGAAATTGGTGAGGAATGCACTATCAGTCAGGGAGTAATCATAGGAACCTTACCTCAGGATACAGGATTTGAGAAGAAAAAAAGTTTTGTCAAGATAGGAGATAGAAATCTTATTCGGGAATATACAACAATACATAGAGGGAGCAAAGAAGGAAGCACTACATATATAGGCAATGACAACTTCTTTATGGCTTACTCCCACATAGCCCATAATTGTTTGATAGAAGATGGAGTAATTATTGCTAATGTAGGAACACTGGCCGGTTATGTTATTGTAGAAAAAAAAGTTATGATTGGCGGTTTAAGTGCTGTGCATCAATATGTGAAGATTGGAGCTTACTCCATAATTGGAGGATGCTCCAAGGTAGTTAAAGACATACCTCCCTATACCAAAGCAGATGGCCACCCTGCTAGACTCTGGGGATTAAATAGTGTTGGCCTAAAGCGGGCAAATTTTTCCCTGCAGACAAGAAATCTTCTAAAAAAAGCTTACAAAACACTCTTCCGTTCATCTCTAAATACCAGCCAGGCCTTAAAAAAAATTGAAAATGAACTGGAAGCAAACCCTGAAGTTCAACATCTTTGTCAATTTATACAGAGCTCGAAAAGAGGAATCTGTAAAGAAAGATGACTACACCTCAAGCTCTAGTTCTCGGTATAGTGCAGGCACTTACAGAATTCCTTCCGGTAAGTAGTTCAGCTCACCTGGTTATCATACAAGACTATCTAGGATTTAAGAAACCACTGCTCTTGTTTGATGTTATACTGCATGCAGCTACTCTGGGAGCATTACTAGTTTATTTCAGAAAAGACATAGGAAAAATAATATTATCTTTAGTCAGATTAAAAGAAAAATCTGAGGAAGAGATACTAAACCGCAAGATTTTCTATTTCATACTTATAGGAACTATTCCCACTTTAGCCCTGGGATTATTTCTAAATCAATGGATAAAGGCTATGTTTACCAGTGTTACCTTCACCTCACTCATGCTCCTGGTTACCGGAACTATTCTCTGGATAAGCAAAAGAAGAGCCGATTCAGAAAGGGGAATAGAAGAAATGAAGACAACAGATGCTTTTCTCATAGGTATAATGCAAGGTGTAGCTATCATCCCAGGGATATCTCGCTCAGGAGCCACCATATCTACCGGGCTCTTACGGGGAATAAAAAAAGAACTTGCCTTTCGCTACTCCTTTCTTCTTTCTATTCCTGCTATTATAGGTGCCTTAGGGCTGCAGTTAAGAGAGGCTTTCCTTGAACAAACTCTTCCTTCTCACCCACTTGCCTGGATAGGAGGAGCTTTAGTAGCAGCCATTATTGGTTATATTTCCCTTGTTATTTTTCGAAAAATTATTCTGGGGAAAAAACTTTATATCTTCGCTTACTATTGCTGGACAATAGGAACAATTTTACTTATAATGCGTATAGCCATTTAAAC
>NJBQ01000081.1 GCA_005223095.1 Candidatus Aerophobetes bacterium Ae_b3a | reverse complement strand
CATTTGTAGCAACATTCTGACTTGGCCCAAGTCCGGCGCAAAATGTTGCTGCAAGCCCAGTCTCTGAAAGTCTTTCTTTCAACTCCCTAATGGGAAGGCTTGTCAAGATCTGGGTAGTAAGGGGGATCTCAATTCCATCAAAACCAAGATCTTTGACATGTTCTGCAAGGTACAGGTATTTACTATCAAAGGTCGATCCCCATAGAAGACACCAGGCCCCACACTTAGCCATTATTTCCTCCTATGAAACGTAGTCGTAATGTCAAAAGTATTTTACTTGACCTGTTCCTATTAATGGCAATAATTGTTAAGTTAGAGTCAAGGTAATGATGGCCTGGGGGAGCAGGTCAGAATATTGTATTGCTTTCTCCGCCCTCTATTCTGTGAGTAGTTCTGGACACCCGATTTTGGATGCTCGTAAATGGTAAAAAATTACCGCTGCTGCTGTTTAGTAAGAATTTTGCTTTGAAGCTGTCTTAAAGAGCCTGGAAGCAAAACGGCTATAAGCAATAAAAATCCCATCACAATATTCATCACTATTCCAGGAACATTGATCAAACCCATTCCAAACCTGGCCAAGCCTACCATAAAAATAGAGATTACTACTCCCAGAATATTTCCTGCTCCACCAAAAATGGAAACGCCTCCCAGTACTACGATGACGATAATTTCTAATTCCCATCCAGAGGCAATATTGGGGCGGGTACTACCTATTCTTGAAGTGAGAAGAACTGAAGCCAGCCCAGAAAGTAATCCTATAAGCGCAAAATTAAAAAAACGAATTCTATTAACATTTATTCCAAAGAATCTTGCCGCTGTAGAATTATTTCCAATAGCAAAAAGATTTAGTCCATAGGTGGTTTTATGTAAAACAATCCCAAAGATAATGGCAAGGATTATAAAAACTACCAATTCAAAAGGAACCCTCGTATTTCCTATGTAGCCCTGGCCTAAGTAAGCAAAGGATTCAGGATATGTAGTAACAGCCATATCACCAAGCATTGCATAAGCTATCCCTCTAAAAAGAAAGAAACCGGCAAGAGTAACAGCGATGGCTGGAACACCTATTTTGGTTATGATGAGTCCATTAAGGGCCCCTACTGATAGTCCAGTTAAAAGTCCAATAAAAATCAGCGCTGGGGTACCAACACCCAGGTGCTGGGAGGCCAGTCCCATAAAAGAAGAGGCCAGAGCAATAATACCGGCAACTGAAATATCTATATCTCCACAGATAATGATGAACATCATGGGAAGGACAATAATCGCTTTTTCCATAAAATTAAAGGTAGTACGCAATATATTGTTTGAATCAAGGAAATAAGGTGAAAGGCTGGAATTCACAACAATCATCGCTACAAACATAAAAAAGAGAATAACTTCCCACTGCATTAAAATACGCCAGATTGGCATTTTTCTGGTACTATTCATTAAAGGTTCCTTCTCTTTGTTACCAGTTTTTGAGTGCGTTTCTCCATTACAGTATTGACAATCACAGCTACCAGGATGATTAAACCCTGCAAAGCCATCTGCCAGAAGGGAGAGACTTTAACCTGGGTGAGAGCGTTATTAATGATCCCTAAAAAAAGGACGCCCAACACCACCCCCAAAGTCGTTCCTGATCCACCAAAAATACTGACTCCTCCGACAACACAAGCAGCAATTACTACCAGCTCAAATCCCATGGCTGTATCACTTTGAGCTGAGGCATACCGTGCAACCCAAAGCAAACCAGCTAACCCATAAATGCTGCCGGCTATCATGAAAGGAAGGTATTTAATCTTTTTAAGATTTATACCTACATAGCGGGACGCTATCTCATTTCCACCAACAGCATATATTTCTCTACCTGTTCTAGTGTACTTTAAAAAGATACCAAAAATTATCACACATAATATTGCTACCAAAAGAAGATTGGATACTCCCAGGAATCCTCCTCGCGGAAGGTTTCTAAAAGCGTCTGACATCTCATGAGCGCTGACCCACCTTCCCCCGCTTATGAGAGCTACAAATCCTCGATAGATACCCATAGTGGCTAAAGTAACGATAATGGGCGGAATTCGAAGCAGGGAAACCAATATTCCATTAAAGGAACCCAGCAAAAATCCTATTAATATGGATAGTAAAACAATGACAAATATTGGAATCCCAGGATAATATTGATGTAAAAGAGCTACGCTCATACCTGTTAAAGCCACTCCTGCACCTACAGATAAATCGATTCCCGCTATGAGGATAACCATAAACTGCCCTATGGCAACCATTGCCAGAAGGGCGGTATCGTCCATAATATCCCTGAAATTCCCTATACTTAGAAATCTGGGGGATCTCAGGCCAACGATTACTATTAAAGAAACGAGCGAAACTAAAAGAATAAATTCCCTTTTTTTGACTACTTTTTCTAACATTCTAACACTTTTTCAGCTCTCCTTAATTCAAAATATGGCCGGTTGCTACTTTGATTATCTTTTCTGCACTGGTTTCCTCTCTGGCAAATCTCGCTGCAATGCAACCTTCATGTATTACAACAATATTACCAGACATCCCTGAAACTTCTGGTAACCCAGATTATTTACCAATTCTCTACCCACTCTTCTGTGGAAAAGGTAGGTTCTTAAACCAGCTCATAATATTAATTCCGGGATTACAATGAACCAGTTATTAGTTTGACGATTTCGTCAATATTGGTTTTGCTCTTAATCCTTGAGCCCACCCTTCGGCCTCCCCGTAGAACAATAATCCTATCTGATACCTCAAAAATATGTCTCAAATTATGACTAATAACGATGACAGATGCTCCCTGCTCTTTTATTTGTTTTATAAGTGCCAGAGTCTTCCTCGTTTCTTCCACACCTAGAGCGGCAGTTGGTTCATCTAAAATGACTATTCTTCCACTCCAAGCAATGGCTCTTCCCACGGCCAGAGCCTGACGTTGACCGCCGGACAGGTTTTGAACTGGTTCTTTTAAAGAAGGAATGGAAATTTTTAACCTTTTTAAAATATCGACGGTTTCAGCCACCATTCTTTTCCTATTTACAAACCAACGAAATTTGGTAAGAGGCCTCCCCAGAAAGATATTTTCGACCACATCAAGCTTATCTACTAAAGCTAGTTCCTGGTAGACTGTTTCTATTCTTAAATCCATGGAAGCACGTGGACTACGGATCTCTATTTCTTTCCCTTCCATGAGAACCTCTCCCTTATCCGGCTGATAGACTCCTGCAATTATCTTTATCAGGGTGGATTTACCGGCCCCATTATCTCCAACCAAAGCTAGAATCTCATCAGGATAGAGTTCCAAGCCCACATCTTCAAGAGCATGAACCCCTCCAAAGTATTTGCATATTCCTCTTAATTCTAAAATCGGTTCACTTTTGGAGGTTATATCTCTACCTGCTTTTAAGAGTTTGTTGGTAACCATGAATTCTCTCTCCTAGACGATTCCGGGACTTGATAAGACCAGCTGATACTTTCCCTTTTGTTCTTGACCAATTATCAATAGCCACCACCCAAGGGTGGTGGCTTGCTAGTTGGGCTTTTTCCGCTCCTTGGCCCAGAACTCTAACTGCCCTGCCCGGTGCTGATAATATCTTATGTACTTTTTGATCTCATCTGTTCTTATTTTAGATAGAGAAGTAAAGCAGGATATTATCCTGCTTTACTTCCTTTTGAAAGCTCTCTAGTAAATCGCGGCGAATTTCTCTATGTTGCTCTTATCAAAAACATAGGGTTCTGCCATTACAGCTGTACCACCTTCCCCTATAGTAATGTCACCCATTTTGCCGACGCTCATCACTTCACCGACCTCGCCTTTGATCTCGCCTGTCACCAGTTTATAGGCAATGTAGGTTGCTGAATAGCCCAGCTCGATTGGATTCCAGAGAGCCATTTTCTTGCAGGTACCGTTCAAAATATACTGTTTCATCTCCGAGGGTAGGCCAAGTCCGGTAAGTTCAATTACTCCAGAGAGTCCTTCATCTTCCAGTGCTTTTCCAGTTGCTGCAACACCAACTGTAGTAGGTGATATAATTCCCTTTAGATTGGGATAGGATTTAAACAATCCCATTGCCTCCCGGTAGCTCTTATCAGAGAGGTCATCACCGTAAACAGTGGCTACTAGCTTCATATCCTTGTAAGCAGGCTCTTTCAGTTCCTCCTCCATCCATCCAATCCAGATATTCTGATTGGTAGCCTGAGATGTAGCACTGAGGATAGCAATTTCCCCTTTGTAGCCAATCATCTCAGCTATAATCTGAACCTGCTGTCTGCCAATAAACTCAGGACCAGATGGGTCTAACTGCAATATACGTCCACCTTCTGCAATTCCCGAATCAAAGGAGATTACCTTAATACCAGCAGCCATAGCCGTCCGGGCAATAGGAACCAGAGCAGTTGGATCATTAGCGGAAATGGCAATAGCCTCCACTTTCTGAGCGATAAGTGAGTCAATGATTTCTATTTGACCCTCAGCCGTAGGTGTGATTGGCCCTCGGAAAATCAATTCAATGTCTTCTCCCAGTCCGATTGCCTCTAAACCGCCATCTCTACAGGCCTCGAAAAAGGCATTCCCCAGGTTTTTGACGACCATAGCGATCCTGACTTTAGCCAGTGCACCACTTGAAACCATTCCTACAACCAGAATCACCGCCATTAACACCATCAGTAGTTTCTTCATCACTTTTCCCCCTTTATAGTTAATTTTTTGGCCTTACGCTCTAAAAACTAACACCTATTTACTCTCTTTTACACCACCTCCTCATGTGTTATTTTAAACCGACAAATACTTCTGTTACTCTAACCCTCTTTAATTTTGATTTTGTAAGTATGGAAGAGATTTCGGCTACAGTGTATTTTTCTGCTCGCCCTTTCTTCCGTTGATTTATGATGCCGTATTTTCCTGCCAAAAAAAACAAAAACCCATTCCCTCTATTTGAGAAAATGGGTTCATGAGCGCATAATCTTGACTGCGATATTTGCTTTTGACTGGAAGGTGATGATTTTTTCCCTCCTGTCGTTTCCAATAATCTCTCTTTTCGATTGCCTCCCCGTATGGACGACCTCACTTATGTTATATACCAATATTATAGCCAATTTATAGCTTTTGTCAAATGACTGTCCTGCCCCCATTAAATAGTACCATTTGTTAAGTCAGAGTCAACGGAATGATTGCCTCCGGAGCAGGTGGTCTGTGATTTAAGGCACTGTGCGGTCTTACCTAGTTTGTGTGGGTGACCTTGCCTGTGTTACATGCAGGGATTATACCAGTTTTTACTGCTTCCATTGACTTTCCTTTTTGCCAATGGCATACTAGTTTTTCTACGGATTGGACTCTTCTTTTCATGGTATGGAATGGCCACTCTTTTGGCGTGGCTGGTCTCAAAACTACAGAAAGTTTAATCACAGTCTTCGTCTTGCGGTGAAGATTATACTGGGAGAAAGGTATGACAGATAATGCTCGTTCAGAAAGGATGGCTAAGGAAAAAAATATCCTTCCCAGCCACTATCGTACTATTCTCAACCGTAACCTGGGAATTTTCCTCAAGGATGCGGTGCGTACCGCTCTTACCAATCCTCCTCAGGCGTATTTTTTTCTCAAGGCTCTGCGATGGCAACGAAAGGCCGCCCGCATAAGGGCAAAGTGGCAGAGAGATGGGGTCAATATCCCACCCATCATCATTTTCAGCGTCACCACCCGGTGTAATCTCAGTTGCAGTGGATGTTACGCTCAAGCCCTTCACCCTCCATCGGAGAATGAAATGAGCGAGGCTGAGATTCGAAGAATGATGAGCGAGGCCAGAGAGCTTGGTGTTTCCTTTTTTGTGATTGCCGGGGGTGAGCCGTTTCTCCGCCCAGAGATAATGGAGATTATGAAGGACTTTCCCGAGATCCTTTTCCTGGTATTCACCAATGGCTTATTGATTGACCAGGAAATGCTAGGAAGATTCAAGAAACAGAGGAATGTGGTTCCCATGGTGAGCCTGGAGGGACATGCCGACGATACCGATGGGCGAAGAGGGGAAGGAGTACATCAGTTTTTGCAAAAGCTTATTGGTAAACTGAGGAAGCAGGGGATCTTTTTTGGTACCTCTTTGACCATAACCCGACCAACTTTCAATACGCTTACCGGTCATCAATTCGTGAAGAACTTGGTCCAGGCAGGGTGCAGGTTTTTCCTCTATCTAGAGTATACCCCCACGGTACAAGGAACCGAGGAGTTGGTACTCACATCTGTAGAACGGGCCCGGCTAATGAGTCTGACGGATTCCTTCCGAAGAGAGTTCTCAGCTTTGTTTTTTGCCATTCCTGGGGCGGAGGCGGAGGTTGGTGGTTGCTTGGCAGCGGGACGAGGTTTTGTCCATGTGACCGCAGAGGGTGACATGGAGCCCTGTCCCTTTGCATCGTTTTCGGATAGCAACCTCAGGGATTCTTCCTTGAAGGATGCTCTGCAATCCAGGCTCTTGGAGGTTATTCGTCAGCATCCTGAGAATTTGAAGGTAACTGAGGGTGGATGCACTCTTTGGAAAAGGCGCGCATGGGTGGAGTCTCTTTTGGATGGGTGTAAAGAAAAAGACAATGGTACGGGAATCAGTGATCAGAAATCACAAAACTGCGAGGGAACCTAATTATTGAAATGACGAATTATTGTTGACAGCGGCCGGTCCTCTTTAACTATTTGATAATTTCTTGATCCCATTCCAATTTCTTCAGCATATTTTAGCATGTAACGACCCCTTAATTTCTTTCCTGATGTTTTCACCATATCATAACACGCCTGGTCTATTGCAACCGGATCAGTTGATGCAAGTATTCCTATATCTTCGACGATTGGCTTCATTGTTTTTGGATCACAGTCACATCCTCGAGTAATATTCATTGCGAAAGTTACATAAATAATCTTC
Source organism: Candidatus Aerophobetes bacterium Ae_b3a (assembly GCA_005223095.1). Lineage (GTDB taxonomy): Bacteria > Aerophobota > Aerophobia > Aerophobales > AE-B3A > AE-B3A. The sequence continues at coordinate 3,058 of NJBQ01000081.1, read as the reverse complement.
TTGTCTTTTTGTGCAGCATAAGCGCCTTCCACAAGTCTTTCACGGAATGGATTTCCAAATATGTTGAAAATAGATCTCAATAAAATGATTTTAATTGCCTTTTTTGGGCAGATTGCATTACATGCTGCACAACTTATGCATTTGTCATAGTCAATATATGATTTTTTTCCAATAGTAATTGCATTCACTGCACAACGTTTTTCGCACAGGCGACATTTATCACAGGCTCGATTCTTTATTCTTGGTTTAATGACCTTGGCATGCTGCGCTAGCTTTCCTCCTCTTGAAGCAAAGCCCATTGCCAGGTTCTTTATCGCTCCTGCAAATCCGGCTAGCATCTGACCCGTAAAATGGGATACAACTATTATTTGACTATATTTTGAAAACTCTTTTCCGATTTTGCATTTTGCAAAATGTTTTTTGTTAATTTCAACCTGATAATAATCTTCTCCTTTTTCACCATCAGCAATAATTACTGGAATTCTTGTGAAACCGTGTTCTTTCGCTAGCTTTATGTGTGTCTGTTTTGTTGTTCGCTCACCCCCATACAATATATTTGTTTCGATGAAATATGCTTTCTTATTCTGATTTTCGATATAGTCAATTATTCCACTGCAATATTCAGGGTTAATGAACGTTGTGTTCCCCCTCTCTCCAAAGTGTACTTTTAATGGAATCTCTTGCTTTAATTCGACATTTTCTCTTTTCAGGAGTGTATCAACCAATCCTCTTGTATAATTACTTATTTCATTGGGCTTTAAAGATGAATCTACTTTCTTAAAATATACCTTTGACATTATATTCCTACCTCTGCTTATTTTCTCGGATTTGGGGGGATTTAGGAAGTAAATAGACTGCTCTCTCAAACTCGGACTAAATATGGAGGTGCTCTACCAGCACTCATGACAGGGTATTTTTCTAACAAAAAGCAAGAACCCATTCTTCAGGTCTTGAAGGAATGGATTCATCGATGGATGACTTCACCTATGTTATGTGCATGTAGTATAGTATTTTTCTAGCTTTTGGTCAAATGCTCTTTAGATAACGCAAGCCTTTCCCACTACAGCCAAAACCAAATTGACAAGTGCTGAAATTCACTTAAACTTGTCCTTAGAGATCGTACTAGCAAGTTCTCTAATGAATAGTAGGTGGGAGGATCTTTATCGTATCCAAGAAGCTGCTGCAAAGAGCGGTTCAAATAAAGGAAAAGGACAAATAATGTGCAGTCTATGCTAATTGTTGGGATCATTGTTTTCACTGGGTTTGTCTTTGGAGAACTGGTTGCGAAAATCAAACTCCCTAGGGTGACAGGATACATTCTAGCTGGCATATTGCTGAACCCTGGTTTGTTTGGGTTTATACCCCGGGATTTTGTAGATCACACTAGTGTTGCCACCAATATATGCCTTGCCTTTATCACCTTTTCGGTAGGTGGTACTCTCTTATTCTCTCGCCTGAAAAAATTGGGAAAAGGAATTCTGTACATAACCATATGTGAGGCTGAGTTTTCCTTTCTGATAATCGTCATAGGTTTTCTGGCAATAACGCCTTTTCTTATTCATAGCCCTGGTGCTACCTGGTTTGCTACGTTCATTCCTTTGAGTCTGCTTATTGGTTCTCTTGGATCTCCCACTGATCCGGCTGCCACGCTGGCAGTTGCACACCAATATGGGGCCAAAGGTGAGGTTTCTTCCACTATAATGGGTGTTGCTGCGCTCGATGATGCGACAGGTATTATAAATTATAGTCTGGCTATCGCTGTAGCCAGTGTACTTATTCTTCATCAGGGTTTCGATGTGTACTCATCTTTACTAAACCCACTCATCGTCATTGTGGGAGCGATAATATTGGGAATGGCCTTCGGATTCATTTTTAACTTCATTACCAGGTTTATAGAGAGGGAGACGGAGGGAGTTTTTATCGTTTTAATATTGGCTCTATTGACACTCTGTTTTGGTATGGCAATGCTCTTGGGTCTGGACGAACTCTTGGCAACGATGAGCATGGGGATTATTGTCGTTAATTATAACCCTAAAAGAGACAAAATATTTAAGATTTTGGAGCGCTATACCGAGCAGCTAATCTTCGTGTTATTTTTTACTTTAAGCGGAATGCACCTCGACTTCTCCGTATTATCAAGTTACTATGTTCTTGTGTTACTATTTTTCCTTTTCAGAACTCTGGGGAAAGTTACCGGGACCATGCTCGGTGCAACCATTTCAAAATCGTCTCCAATGGTTAAGAAATATACGGCAGGTGGCTTGATCCCGCAAGGTGGTATCGTGGTTGGACTAGCTCTCATGCTTAAGCAGAATCATGCTTTTGACAGTATTTCTGATATTATTATCAACGTCATCGTTGGAGCCACTATTCTGCACGAAGTAGTCGGACCTATTTTTCTAAAAAAAGCACTTAAAAAAGCAGGAGAAATAGAGAATTAATGTCTTGTTGCACCAGAGACATCCAAAGAAGAGACGTCGCAGGATGATGATGAAAACTTATTACTACAACTCTTGATATGCGTGGTATGCCAGAAGTTCGCAACAGTGAATCAATCCGTCAACAATAATGGGCGCTGTCCCTATTTTTTCTTATTTTCTATGCAGCACCAAACACATAAAAGGCATCAACATATGAATCAAGGCGCCTCCCCCACCCATCCAGCCATCGACTTTCATCAATACCCGCGGGGGCATTAAGCACTCGCTGCTTAAGTAGTTTCTTGGCGTTTAGAACAAATTCGTTTAAAGCGCTAATGTCTCTATCCCGACCACACATATTTTCCAAAACTTGCAATAAGCCCCATCTTACTTCATTATATGATTCACTTTGTAATACGCCCTCGCCTTTAAAGTTAACATAGTCAAGCAGCGCATAGATTCCTCCCGCAGTATTGGCCAAACGGTAAAACTGGTATTCTACATTTTTGCCTGAATCGGGCGCGGCAACTTTAAGCATTTTAGGTAATGCGTCATTGAGGCGCTCGAAAAGAAACAATGCCTGCAACGGCAATGTATCATGCAAGAATCTACGCAATTTTGTTAAATCGTCTTTATGT
>NJBQ01000010.1 GCA_005223095.1 Candidatus Aerophobetes bacterium Ae_b3a | reverse complement strand
CTTCAATTCTCAATGGTGCAGCTGCCAGATCCTCAGGCGACAACCCACCACCATCTATCTGCCCCTGAAGGTCGGCAATGGCATCTTCTGGCATTCCAAAAGCACCAGTCTCTACGTTCGCGAGAACAACTATCTTCGTCTGTCCCCAGGCCGCATCAACTCCAACCAAAAGCAGTGTACTCAGTAAAATACTAAGCACTATTCCCTTAATTTTTGTCACTCTCATTAGTTATTTCTCCTTTTTATTACTTTCGCTTTTTGTCTAGTCTATGATTTATGCAAACGTTAGGCTAGACAAAGAAAAAAAATTTAACCTCTCCCTTTTTATTCCTATAAACTAGAGACCGACCTAACATCCCTCACCTCCTTTCAGTCTTTATTTCTAGCTTCTCTGCTTATTTGCCTTTGCCAAAAAAGGAACGAACTTCTCATTTTCTCAAAGATCACTTATTAACTTTTGGTGTTTTTCGCCGCTTATCTTTTATAGTATAAAAGATTTTTTAAGAGTGTCAAGACCAAAATTTGAAAAATTTATGCACACGTTAGCCTATAGCTGGTTTTGGAATCTCTTTCCTTTATTGATTCTAGCTTAGGTATGAAATTCATCTAATTTATTCCCTGATTAATCTTAGTTTTCGATTATCCCCATTTGATGTAAAAGCAATGCGGTACAAATCTCGATGGGGTTTCAGCCTTATTCCACTTGAATCTGAGGTAGTAATGAAACTATCAAATACATTATGATAATTATCAAATCTATCAATTAATTTCTCATTGTAAATTTTTAGATAATTCGGGGTAGATTTTTAAGGTGAGAATCTCGTGAGCCCCAATATCTAGCCTTATTTTGTTTCCTCCACCGAGTTCAATTTCCTTTTCTTTTTCCTCTATTAGGTTTGCCTTAAATGCTCTTTTAGGTTTTATAGGAAGCTCAATTTTAACTGTACTTTTTTGTCCCCAAACCTCATAAACTCTGAGAATAAAACATTCAGGCTCTTCTTCGCACTGTTTAAGAGCAGTCAATACCACATTGTCTGGTTTTATCTTTATAAAGCTTTTTTCTCTTGTCCCATTCTTTCCTTTTTGTTGGATTTTTGCAAATTTGATGTAAGGACTAAAGTTAAACTCATAAGCTCCTCTATACACAAGAGCCTCTTTCCAGTTACCCAAATGAGGAACTAAAGAATATCGTATAGTGTGTTTTCCTCTATCTGCGAAAGGGTCAGGCACAGAAAGAGATTTAAGTTCGTTGCCAGCAGGCGATCTCAGTAATGTCAGACGCATAGTATTAGCGTGGATATCGTACCCATGCTTTGAGTTATTGAGAAGAGCTACTCCATAATCATTCTGGGATAGGTCGGCCCAGCGCAGGGCAGGCACTTCAAAGCGAGCCTTCTCCCAGCTATTGCTCTCTGCAGTGGGACGCAGGATACTAGCAAAGGGAATCTCGTAGGTAGCATATTTAGCTTTAACTGCCACCGGAAAAGCGACCTTAAGAAGCTTGTTATCCTCCCACCAGTCCACCTGAGTCACAAAATCTATGCGAGGCAGACCCTGATGTAATATTATATCCTGCACAAAAAAGGAGGAAGGATAATCCCGGGCAGGAGCATCCCAAAAAATATTTAGTTTTGTATCTCCTAAAAAAGAGCGCCGAATCCGAATCACTCCTCTTAATGGACCCTTCTCCATTACCTCTATATTCTCTGCCTTATCCAGGAACCATTTTCTACCTGTATATGCGATATTCCAAGCGCTAAAGTCTTTGGATTTGTCTTCCTCTAATATCTGCAGTTGATTTCCTTCATCCGAAAGGACTTCATCCTGTTTTCTTTTATCATAAATGCTTGCAAGATTACCGCTAGCAGGATTTATCTGAACTTTAAAGAATTCATTCTCCAGGCTGTATTTATCTACTTTCAGTTGTCCTTTGTTTTGCCCAGCTATTTTGGGTTTAGCTTCTTTTCTTTCTTCTATAAACAAAGTTGTATAGCCAAAACTGGGAAGTTTAGCCTTGCACAACAGCAGGGATTTTTTCTCATTTGAGACAGAATCCTTCTCTTCAACTTTCTGAAAAAGGCATTTATTTCCTTCGCTGTCACGCACCAGGTAGTCCCTGCTGAGAGGGACGGGAATGCTCACTATAGCTTCTCTGGGCCAAAAAAGAGAATTAAATACAACTACAGGCTGGCCAGGTACTCCCGATGTATTTACCTGGGAGGAAATCTTATCTAAACTCTCCTCAATTATATCTTCTCCTATTTTTCTTATCCAGGTATAATCTTCTTCTGAGTCCTGATATACAGAGTTGATGCTTGACCCGGGGAGGATATCATGGAACTGGTTAAACATAGCCTTTTCCCAGGCTTGAGCAAGACGCTTTTTAGGATATGCATTTCCGTATAAGTGGGCAAGAGCAGATATCTTCTCTGTATCTACCAGTAGAATCTCGCTTTTGCGGTTATTGTATTTTACCCGGGCTTGCGTGGTATAAGTCCCACGATGGTATTCCAGATAGAGCTCATCCTTCCACACCGGCAGAGCGTCCACATCGACCTTTTTTACGATTCTATTAAAATACTCTTCTGCTGTTCCATACTTTACTTGAGGATAGATAAATATATCTTTTAGCTTCTCCGCCTCTAAAAGGATCTCCTCAGTGGGTCCTCCCCCATGGTCCCCTATGCCAAAAAGAATCATCATATCCTTTAAGCTGGTATTAAACTCGAACTGTTTGAGAAGGTCTATAAAGCGGTAAGGCTCAATGGTGAAGTTATACCTTTCATAAGGAAAGTAGGTAAGAATACGAGAGCCATCAGGGGCCTGCCACCAAAAAAGATGGTAGGGAAAAATGTTAGTATCATTCCACCCTATCTTCTGAGTAATAAAGAAATCAAAGCCACTCTTTTTGTATATCTGGGGCATATTCCAGTTATATCCGAATGAGTCAACATTCCAAGCTATTTTTGTATCCTGGGCAAATTTCTCTTTAAAATACTTCTTACCATAGAGAATCTGCCGCACCCAGGATTCTCCATCGATAAGATTGCAGTCGGGCTCTACCCACATCCCACCCACAATTTCCCACTTCCCCTGCCTCACAGCTTTCTGAATTTCTCGGAAGAGGTCGGGGTATCTTTCCTCAATCCACTTATAGGTCTGAGCCTGACTTTGAGTAAAAGTAAAAGAATGTCTTTGCATTTTATCCACTACAGAACTGAAGGTGTCATGGCAGATCTGGACCGTCTCCTTCCATCTCCACAACCAGGCTAAATCAATGTGGGCATTGGCAGTAAGATGGATAGTATATTCTTTGGCAAACTTTTGCACTGGCATCAATTCCTCAAGGGAAGCCTCTATAGATTTTTCGAACCTGGCTAGTTTTCCCTCTGTCAGACTCTTCAGGTCTATCTTTTCTATACCAGCTGAAAGAATTTTTCTCAGTCTGGAGATATGTCTCTTGGGAACTAGCGAGCGATTAACCCCCGGATCCTTTCTTAAAAAAAGAGAGGTCTGGTAAGTCTGGTTGCTGAGTAGTCTCTTGGCTACCCTTATACTCAATGTGTAATTCTCAGTCTTTTCCAAAAGAAGAGGGTTTTCTTTTAGAAAAGTCTTACACTTAGCTGACTCCATTTTTTGTATAATATGATTCACCCTGCTGAACCCTGGTTCTTCTTCAACTTCTTCATCTTTGACCAAAAAAGGAACAGTTAGCTCTACTATCTTCTTCTTTTTTTCATTTTCAGCAAAAATATTAATATTATAGGTTCCTGGAGATACGAAGGGAGGAATTTGCATATTCAGACTGTATTTGCCTCCTTTCTCCTTGTGGAGTTGCCAGCGTTCATGGTTGGCTGTAGCATAAACGGATTTTATTTGCCCCTTGATACGAGCAAATTGAACTCTTAGCGTTACTGAATCGCCAACTTTTCCCTGGGAGGGTTCAACCCGTGCTCTGACTTCCATTTTCTTTTCCCCTTTTCACTGGTTTTAGGAATAGACCTACCTACACAATGTCCACTATACTATAAGAAAACTCACATCAATGCAATTTCTGCACAGAATTTTCAAGAAAGATCAAGAGCCAATCTTACCCTTTTGCTAAATTAGTTATGATTTTTCCTCGTTTTCTAAGAAGATTTTTAGGCACCTACGGGAAGGGTTGAATATACCTTTACTCCTTTACACCTGTAAGATGTATTCCCTCAATAAGACGTCTTTGAAAGATAAAAAAGATTATAACGGTGGGAACCACTACTATTGTTGAGGCAGCCATAAATAGATTCCACTCCACAAAGTAGGTACTTCGATAATCCTGTAAACCCAAGGAAAGAGGATACTTGGATTCCTCCATTAAATAAATTAAGGGCCCCATGAAATTGTTCCAGCTAGCCAGAAATTGAAAGAGAGCCACAACCCCTAAGGCTGGTTTGCATAAAGGAAGGATAACTCTGGCAAAAATAGTAAGCTCTGAGGCTCCATCAATGCGAGCGGCATCGGGAAGAGCTGGAGGAATGGTCATAAAAAATTGACGCAGTAAAAAAATAAAAAAGGGAGTTCCAAAAAATGTGGGAACAATTAATGGCGCATAGGTATTAATCCATCCTAACTTTCCGAAGATAATAAATAAGGGAACCATGGTCACCGGAAAGGGAATCATCATTGTGGCAAGAATTAACAGCAGTAAAGAGTCACGGGCAGGCCAGCGAACCATAGAAAGGCCGTAAGCTACAAAAGGACAGGAAATAAGCGTACCAACAATGCTGAAGACCACATAAAAGGCGGTATTCTTGAAGTAAGTAAAAAAGGGAATTGTTTGAATCGCTTCTCTAAAATTGTCCCAGACGATGGGATCAGGAATCCAAACCGGCGGAAAGGTCACTGTTTGCGGCAAATTTTTGAGGGCAGTAGAGAGCATCCAAAAAAATGGCAAAAGAAAGGGAATGCATACAGCCACAAGAATAGCCCGGGTAACTACCTGTCCTTTCAAAAACTTAGCTGTTTTCCTGTTAAGTAATATTTTCACTTCTCCTTCTTGTCTTTCCCTATCCTGCTCGATAATAGATCCAACGTAATGAAGTCTTAAAAATAATAATAGCAATTCCCAAATTTAGCATAAATAAAATCCAGGCCATAGCAGAGGCGTATCCCATTTTTGAATACTGAAAGGCATTGCGATAAAGATAGAGGCTATAAAAAAGGGTGGAATTCGCCGGACCTCCCTCGGTCATAATGTAAGGCAAATCGAAAAATTGAAAGGCACCACTTACGGCCATTATTACGTGGAAGAGAATTACAGGGCTAATGGAGGGAAGAGTAATACGCCTGAATTTATACCATTGACCAGCTCCATCGAGCTCAGCCGCTTCATAAAGCTCACGAGGCACATCTTGAAGAGCAGCAAGCAGAATTATAGCTGGACCCCCTGCTCCCCATTGAACCAGTAAGATGAAAGAGGGCTTTGACCAAGTAGGACTGCCAATCCAACCGGGTCCGTCAATGCCGACATAACCCAACAAAGCATTGATGATTCCAAGTTGAGGATTGAACATCCAAAGCCAGATAAAGGCTGAGGCAAACATGGGAAGGATGGCAGGGAAATAAATAATTGTGCGGTAAATGGATTTTTCCTTTACCTTAAAGTTCATAATGAGAGCTAAACCAAGCCCTACCGCAAACCCCAGAGGAACAGCAAAGACAAGATAGTACATGATATTATATAAACTGGTCCAGAAAAGTTCATCCTTAATAAGGAAAGAGTAATTCCAAAAGCCTATCCATTTAGGTGAGCCTATACCAACGAATCGAGTCATGCTATAATATAAGGAAGCTATAATTGGATAAACGAGAAAAAGTGCAAACCCTATTAGCCAGGGAGAAACAAAAAACAACCCCGTTCTTATATTCTTTCTTTGTCTAGAAGTTAAAGGCAACTTTTCCTCCTCAATGATAACGATAAGCAGAAGGGGAGAGTAAATTGCTATTTACCCTCCCCTCTAAAAGACTCTTATTGGCTTAAAACTCTATCTAGCTCTGCTTGAACCTTAGCTGTCGCATCATCTAAGGCCTTCTGGGCAGTCTTTTTGCCGTAGATGACATAGTCTCTGGCCGCTGTCAGCTCATCCCAGTAAACACCACCTACCGGAATAACAGGACGACACTGAGAATAAGGCAACACATCTATGAAAACCTTATAGCCAGGCTCTTCTCGGAGGAAAGTGGTCGCAGCGCCTACTCTAGTTACAGGAAGGTGAAATGTCCCCTCAGCGAACATTTGATTCGCTTCAAGCCCGCAATACCACTTCATAAACGTAGCCGCTGCCTCAGCATTTTTAGCCCCTACGGGAATAACTATACTCCAGCCACCGGACCAACTGGTAGGCTCTTTAAACTCTGCAGGACGAGGAATGGGCACAATGCCATAATCAACATCCGGTCCAAAACGTCTCATGTTACCAATGAACCAATCGCCAGTGATAACCATGGCTACCTTTCCGCTAACAAATGGATCCAGAACTTCCATCTGCGTCTCATAGGACGAAGAAAAGGCCTGAACATCCTTCATACCATATTTGTCAAGGTAGCTTTTCTGCCAGGCAAAGGACTCGACGATTCTGGGATCATTTGCCGTGATCTTCTGAGTGTCCGCATTGTAGAACTCGCCGCCAAAGGCCCATCCCCAGGTATAATGCCATCCTTGATTCCACCAAGGCACGAACCCCATTCTTTGCAACTTACCAGCTTCCTTTAGCGTAAGCTTCTCTGCAGCAGCATCCGTCTCAGCAATTGTGGTAGGAGGACTCAAACCTGCTTCATCGAAAAAGTCCTTCCGATAATACAGAGCTCGAACATCAGTATCAAATGGAAGCCCCCAGACTTTGTCTTGATAGACAACTTCCTTCCAGCCGAAATCCAGATAGGTCTCCTCTACCCATTCTCTAATTCCCGGGACATATCCCTCCAGTGACTGCAGTATCCCGGCACTAGCTCGTTGAGAAACAGTAAAGCGATCCAGGTGGTATGCATCGGGACCTACGCCGGCAGCTAAAGAGGTCAATAGCTTAGCTATTTCTGTCTCTGCTCCGGGGACGACCACCTTCTTCACATTTATCTCGGGAAAGAGCTCATTGAATCTTGCCACCATCTGATCCATAACCCCTCTTTCTGGTTGACCTGAGTGACCGGTCCAGAAAAGAACTTCGGATTTCTGAGCAAATGCAGCAGGAAGTGAAAAGGAAACAAGAAACACCGCTATACTCATCAAAAGCATAATACGTTTTGTTCTTGATTTACTTCGCATTTTCTCTTCTCCTTCTATTACTTCTACTTTTTGTCTAGTCTATGATTTATGCAAACGTTAGGCTAGACAAAGAAAAAAAATTTAACCTCTACTCTCTCTTTTTATTCCCAGAAGTTAGAAATAGAAATTGGCCTAACATCCCCCACCTCCTTTCGACCTTTATTTCTAGCTTCTACGCTTATTTATCTCTCACTGATTAGAGGAATATAACTGCCATTTTTTCAAAGATCACTTATTAACTTTTAGCGTTTTTCGCCGCTTATTTTCTACAGTATAGAAGATTTTTTAGGAGTGTCAAGACCAAAATTTGAAAAAATTTATGCATACGTTACCTTACAGACGCTTTTGGAACTTCTTTGCATATCTTTATGGACTCTAATTCAACAGTCAGGTTCATTTAGCTTATTCTCCGGTTAACCTTAGCTCTTGCTTTTTAGCTTTGCCCCACATGAATCCCCGATTAAAAGCTTTGTTTTTACCGAAATATGGCGAACCTCCAAAAATTCTTTTTTTTCATGAAGATGCTTTACTCGCTCTATAAGCATTCTCGCTCCTATTTCTCCTATCCTATAGCTTTGCTGCATCACTATGGTTAAAGGCATAAATATATGAGAAGCTAGGGCAACTTCGTCAAAGCCCACAAAAGCTAGTTCCTTGGGAACATCAATACCTTTCTCCCTTATAGCTTTTAGAGTTCCTATAGTTGCAATCTCATTATAGGTAAAGATTGCCGTAGGTTCCTCTTTTAAAAGTTCTTTAGTGGCCTCATAACTTTTCTCAATAGAAAGAGCGGGTTTGGGAATTACCTTTTTGACTAATTCTTCCTGGTAATCAATATCATAATCTTGAAGGGCCTTTTTATACCCTTTTAATCTATCGGATACTGAGGATAGACATTCCTGACCCGTAATATAGCCTATTCTTCTATGACCAATCTTAATTAAGTGAGTTACAGCCTCATAGGCGCCTCTAAAGTTATCAGAAACAACATAATCAGTATCAAGTTCTGGAAAGTAACGATCTACCATTACCACTGGGACTTTACTTTCAACCAGAAACTTAAGATAGGAAAGATTATTACCTTCATTAGTAACTACGGGGAATATAAGTATTCCTTCCACCCTCTTTTCATGGAGGAATCTTAAATAATCATGCTCTGCCTCCACATTTTCCCTGGAGTTAAAACTGAACAATTGAAATCCTTCTTTGGTAACAGTATCCTCTATTCCTTCTATAATAGGGTCCAAACTGGTCTTGCCAGTACTAGTATAGATGAATCCTACTGTTGTTGTCTTTCGGGAAGAGAGCTCTCTAGCTGTTACGTTGGGTATGTAATTAAGCTCCTTTGCTATCTTCCAGATTTTCTCTTTAGTTTCAGTGCTAATTTTGGGACTATTTTTAAGTGCCCTGGAAACGGTAGAATAAGATACATTAGCCCTCCTGGCAATATCTTTTATGGTAATGCTCATTTAGTTTGTAGCCCCCTTTGTCTTTCGATTACCTTCTGTTTTCTTTTATGAGTAACAAAATATTTCAAGTCATTTTAATACAGTGGGTACGATCATGCAAACGTTAATCTATTTTATCATAAATCTTTTTCTATATTTGTCAACCAACTTCTTTCTTTGGTAACTCCTTCCTAAACCCTGTTACATAACATGATATTGATACTCCTGAGGAATTCTTCATGATGAAGAGAACGAACTTCAATGTTTGCATAAGCTGTAAAGACTAAACAAATTTGAGAATATTTGAGAAAAAATTAGCAGGAGTTATTTGCCAGAGGAGGTATTCAAAAAATGACAAAACAGGAGATACGAATTTATTGGGGTGCAATAGTATCTTCTTCGATTTGTAGATGCAATTCTTTGAGTTGCTCTGGATCTACTGAGGAGGGAGCCTGAGTTAGAGAAGAAATTGCTTTCTGAGTTTTAGGGAAGGCAATAACCTCCCTTATGGAGTTGGCGCCAGTCAAAACCATGGCCAATCTATCCATACCCAGAGCTATCCCTCCATGGGGAGGGGCTCCAAATGATAGGGCATCAAGGAAAAAACCAAATTTTTTTCTGGCCTCAAAAGAGTCTATTCCTAGGATCTCAAATATCCGTTCCTGAATTTCTCTTCTATGATTTCTGATGCTTCCGCTGCCAATTTCTTCTCCATTGAGGACGATATCATACTGGCGAGCCTTTGCCTTTTCCGGATTTCCTTGCAGAAGAGATAAATCATCTTCTTGGGGTGAGGAAAAAGGGTTGTGAGAGAAGGTTAACTTACCCTCTTCATTACGCTCAAAGAGAGGGAAGTCAGTCACCCAGGCCAACTGGTAGGTCTCCTTGGGAATAAGGTTAAATTCTTGAGCTAGATGAAGACGAAGATTGGCTAAAGATTCGTTGACTATCTCTTTTTTCTGGGCGATGAAGAAAAGGATGTCTCCTTTATTGGCCTCCATAGAGTCTATTATCTCTGCAAGGATATTTTCCGGAATGAATTTGACCAGAGGAGATACAGCTTTATTTTCTTTTAGGGAAATCCAGCTTAATCCTTTTGCTCCATAAAGGGTAACCCACTGGGAAAGTTCCTCAAGTTCCTTTCGTGAAAGAGAAGCTCCCCCAGGAAGCCTTATTCCCTTAACTACCCCACCCTTCTGCAGAACATTCTTGAAGATTGCAAATTGACTTTCATCAGCCAGAGTTGATACATCTTTCAGTTCCAGTCCAAATCGAATATCAGGTCTATCGGTACCAAAGCGACTCATTGCTTCCTGATAGGTAAAACGAGGGAAGGGAGTATGAAGGGAGACTCCTAGAACTTTTTGGAATATATTAGCCAGCATTTCATCTATGAGAGCATAGATATCCTCTTCGCAAATAAATGAAGCCTCAATGTCTATTTGAGTATGCTCAGGTTGTCTATCTGCTCGCAAATCTTCATCTCGAAAGCACCTGACAATCTGAAAATATCGGTCAAAACTAGCTATCATCAGAAGCTGCTTAAAGAGCTGAGGAGACTGAGCAAGAGCATAAAATTCTCCCGGATTCAAGCGAGAAGGAACCAGATAATCCCTTGCTCCTTCCGGGGTACTGCGAGTAAGAAAAGGCGTTTCTATTTCTATGAATCCTTTCTTATCAAGGAAACTACGCACTTCTTTGGTTATCTGGTAGCGTAACTTAAGATTTTTTTGCATGATTGGTCTGCGTAAGTCCAGGTATCGATATTTTAATCTCACCTCCTCCCCTGTCTCTATTTCGTCCTCAATAGAGAGAGGAAGAGGTTTGGAAAGATTGAGAATCTCTAAATTTCTTACCATTACTTCTATTTCTCCGGTACTCAATTTAGTATTTATAGTTTCTTCTGATCTTGCCTCCACTTTTCCAGCTGCAGCAATTACCCACCCCTCTCTCAGGGAATTAGCCTGGAGATAACTCTCTTTATCTATCGTCGGATTAAAAACTAGTTGAGTTAGGCCGGTTTTATCTCCTAAATCAATAAAGATAATTCCGCCGTGGTCTCGTCTTTTCTTTATCCATCCAGCTAAGGTAACTTCTCTACCCACAGCCTTTTTAGTCAAAACCCCGCAAAAGTGGTCACGTCTCAATGCCATAATCTCTATCTCCTCATTATTAACGTAGGTTTTTAAGAAATATCTCGGAAAAATGTCTGTCTATCACTGGAACTGGTGAATCGTATTTCGTGAATCGTGAATCGCATTCTCCGTTCCTGTTTTTTGACCATTCACCATTCACCATTCACTATTCACGATTGCAATCTTCTGATAAATTGTTTAAAATCAGCCCAGTCTATCTTTTCCTGGTTGCCTGTTTGCATATTCCTCAGAATGAATCGATTCTCTGTTACTTCTCTCTCTCCCACAATCATTACCCACTTAATTCCTTTTTTATCAGCTATTTTTAATTGGGAGGAGAGACTCTTCTCTGATAGGTTCAGCCAGGTCCTTATACCCTGAGAACGGAATAAGGCTGCTATCTGGTATCCTTTAGTCTGATTTGCTTCACCCAAAGTGGCTATATAGATAAAAGGAGTGGTGGCAGAAGGAATCTCTGCTCTGTTTTTATTTAGAGCAATCAAAAGTCGTTCTATTCCTATGGAAAAACCGGCAGCAGGCGTAGAAGGTCCTCCTAGCTCTTCCACTAAATCATCGTATCTTCCTCCTCCGCAAATAGTATCCTGAGCTCCCAGCGAAGGAGCCACAAATTCAAAAACAGTTCTCGTATAGTAATCAAGCCCTCTTACTAAACGAGGATTGAAGCTAAATTGAATACCGATATAACCTAAACCCATCTTTACCCTCTCGAAATGGATTTGACAATCATCACATAAATAGTCCCCTAGCACGGGAACTTGCTCTATTATTAAACGACACTCTTTATTCTTACAGTCGAGAACACGCAGGGTATTGTATTCAAGCCGGTTTTTGCATACAGGGCAAAGACCACCTACGTGGTTCTTGAGATATTTCTTGAGCTCTCTCTTATAGAGAGAACTACACTTCTTACATCCAATAGAATTGAGTTGAATATCAAAATCGGCAAAACCTATTTCTCTGAAGAATTCAAATCCTATACTTATAATTTCCACGTCAAGATACGGACTTGCTTGCCCTATGGCTTCCACTCCTATTTGACGAAACTCTCTCAAACGGCCTGCCTGCGGTCTTTCATACCTAAACATAGAACCGATATAAAAGACCCGCCATTCTGCGGACTGTTTATCTAGCTTATGTTCTAAGTAAGCCCTGGCTACTGAAGCAGTAGCTTCGGGACGCAGAGACAGTTTTCTTCCTTTTTTATCCAGGAAGGTATACATCTGCTTACCGGCATCTGTTTCTTGACCTACGCTACGCAGGAACAACTCCGTTTTTTCAAAAGTGGGAGTTCTTATCTCATCGTATCCATGCAGGGAAAAAATAGAACAGGCTTTTCTCTCAAGCCACTGGTACTGGTAAATCCTTTCAGGGAGTATATCTTCAACTCCCCGAGGTGACAGAATCATTAATCTTTTCCTTTCTGTACTTATAGACTGCCTTTAGATGTTCTTCGTAGGTGTCACTGAACTTATGAGTTCCGTCACCCTTAGCTACAAAGTAGAAGTAGTCTACCTCATCAGGATATAGGACAGCATAGATACTATCCTTTCCTGGGTTACAGATAGGGCCGGGAGGAAGTCCGTGATATACATAGGTGTTATAGGGAGACGATACAGTCAGGTCCTCATAGGTCAACCGTTCCTGGAAGTTTCCCAGAGCATATTTCACAGTGGGGTCCGCCCGCAGTTTCATCCCTTTTTCAAGACGATTATGGAAAACAGCAGCAATAATAGGTTTTTCTAAATTAATCTGTGCTTCTTTTTCTACTATTGAAGCTAGGATGATTATCTCTTCCGCAGAGAGATTGTTCTTAGGAATTTTCTCTTCATAGAGAGGCAAAACTATCTCCTGGAAACGAACAAGAAATTTCCTTATCACTTGTACCTCGTTCTCCTCTACAAAGAAATAATAAGTATCAGGATAAAGATATCCCTCTAGACTCTCCACTGATAAAAGAAAAGAAAATTCCTCCTTAAAAATTCCAGGGTCATTGACCAGTGCTAAAAAATCGTTCTTTTTTATTATTTTTTCTTTCTCTAAAATCTGTGATACCTCCCATTCAGGAAGCCCTTCAGGAATAGTAACTCGAGACCTCTTTATTCCTCCTTTTTTTAGCTTACCTAAAATATCGATCATATTAGAGGAGCTGAATTCATAATTACCTGCCTTGAGGTCTTTCTCCCAATTGAGAGCTTTAGAAAGAAGAATAAAAAGAAATTTGTTTTTAATAACTGCTTGCTGCCGCAAGATATTGGCAATTTCAAAAGAGTCCGCCCCGGCGGGAATAAGAATATTGACAGGAGCCGAGCTATAGAAAGGGAGGAATATCCAGGATAGAAGCAAAACTGATGAAAAAAGCACTGCCGCAACTATTATATTCTTCCACCATATTTTCTTAGAAACCATTCTTAATCATTGGAAAAAGTATCTTATTGTTCGGCTCCCATGTCTATAACTTATACTCTTCTTCTCCTTCTTCTTCTCGAGATACCAGATACTAGATACGATTCACGGTCTCTGGGAGTTCAGATAGTTCTGCAAAATGACGGTAGCCGCAATTTTATCTCTAACTTTTCTTCGTTTCAGGGGACTTACTTTTGCTTCCCTTAATACCTTTTCTGCCTCCACTGTTGATAGTCTTTCATCAAATAGGACCACCGGAATCTCTATTCCAGAGGATAGCTCAGCAACGAAATTACGTACCCGTTTTGCCTGCTCTCCTTCTTCTCCTTTCATACTTAAAGGAAGTCCCACTACCAGTTTGTCAACCTCATATTGAAAAATAAGAGATTTAATATGCTCTAACTCTTTATTCTTTTCAGGTTTATCCCTTCTCAATTGACCTATACCGGAAGCTACGATTCGCAAAGAATCACTTACTGCTATTCCTATAGTCCTGTCTCCAACATCCAGACATAAGATAGACATATCTTTTTACACCTCTACAGGATACGCCTCAAGACTTTGTTTCCCTGCCCCTATACTCGTATGTCGTATATCATACTACTTCTTTTCTTTTCGATATACGATTAAGAATTGTTCATATATAATATACGGGTACAGTTTTCACAGTAGACAATCTCTTCTCTTCTTCTAACTCGAGCCACCAAAGAAGGAGGAACTTTCACATTACATCCGTCACATATGCCGTTACTAATAGACAGCACCACCGGGTTTTCTCTAGTTTTCTGTAGTTGTTTGTAACGTTGGAAAAGAACAGAATTCAATTGAGAAATATTTTTTTTCCGATTATTTTCCAGATCTTTGAGTTGTTCAATGGTACTATCTAGGTCTGCTCTAAGAATACGCTCCTTTTCCTGGCAATCCTTATTGGCTTGTTTACTTTCTTTTTCTAAAACAGGGAGCTCTTCATCCAGGCCTTCTTCCCTTTCCATTAATTCCAACAGGATATCTTCTGCCTTGTTTTTTTCTTCTTCTCCCTGACTAATTTCTTTTTCCAGTGCTGCAAATTCTTCATTGGATTTAATCTTGTACTTTTCTTCTTCGTGTTTTGCCAGGAGCGAGTCGATTTCTTCTATACTTCTTTCTTTATTCCTTCTCTCTATTTGAATATGCTTCAGCATCTCTTTTTTTTTCAATAAATTTTCCTCTAGTTCCAATACCCTCTTACGTTCTCCTTCTATTTGAGAAGACAACTTTTTTTCTTTTATTCCATTCTTCTCTATTTTTAGATCCAACTCCTGAAGTCCTATAAGTAAAGATAAATCCTTAAGCACGGATACCCCCTCCTTGTATATGGTGAATCGTATTTCGTGAATCGTGAATTGGTAAATATTCACTAAAGCACGTATACTACTGCCATTGCGAGGAGCGAAAGCGACGTGGCAATCCCAAGGAGATCGCCACGGTTGCTGCAACCTCGCGACGCTTCGCGGATTACTTCGGGATTTCATCCCTCGCAATGACACGGGGTTCACTGAGCACTTACGTGAATTGTATTTAGGTTTTGCTTTTTTAGCGATTCACCAAATACGATTCACCATTCACCAGCTTGGTGCGGGGTGATGGGCTCGAACCAACGACCTCTTGCTTGTAAGGCAAGCGCTCTTCCTCTGAGCTAACCCCGCGTGCCCCCAGGGGGAGTCGAACCCCCATCGCTGGGATGAAAACCCAGTGTCCTAATCCGTTAGACTATGGGGACAGGGTGAGCCGTGCAGGGGTTGAACCTGCGACCCTCGCCTTAAAAGGGCGATGCTCTACCAGCTGAGCTAACGGCTCTACTAATCAGTCTGTATTTTATCAAATAATTGGCTACTGTCAAATAATTTACCCGTATTGTTGTCTTATCACTTCGGCTATCACCTCAAAAGGAAACCCCCTTCGTTTCAGAAAGTCAGATACTCGTCGTAATAGAGTATTTTTCTCTTCCTTCAAAAAAGGCCACTTTTTCTGGATCAGGGCGAGGGCTATTTGGAGCTCATCCACTTTAGAATATGATTCTCTAAGAACCTCTTCAACTATCTCTTCATCTATTCCTTTTTTATTTAGGTCACTCCGCACCTTCCATCTTCCGTAACTTCTCCTTAGACAGCTCTCTGCCCACATACGAGCGAATCTCCTGTCATTCACTAGATTATGGTTTTTGAGGGACTTTATAGTACTCTTAATTAATCTCTCATTATAATTCTTCCTGGCCATTCTCTCTTTAATTTCCTGCTCACTTCTTTCTCTATATTCCAGAAGCCTTAAGGCATATTCTCTAGCCCTATTTGGGTCCCTTTTGTCTTCTTTTTTCAGCAAATCGGTTTTCTGTTTCACACATTCACCTCTTAATCTGCTCCTAAAAAAAGCAAGAATAGTGCTAAAAAGGAGTAAAGGCAAGGCAGTAGAAAAGTAGTTAAGCCGTCTTAAAAAAGGAAGAAGTTATTTTATGTAAGTCCTCTGCTTCTCTTTTTGTCTTAGCTTCAGTAATAATACGGATTACCGGCTCAGTACCAGAATGTCTTACATGAATCCAACTCTTATCTAAATCGACTTTGATACCATCAAGGAAATTAAATTTTGCTCCTCCAAATTCCTTTTTTAGTCTGATCTTAAGTAAAGAAAAATTCTCTCTAGTAGTTTTTAGTTTTCTTTTAATCATATAATAATGAGGCAAATTACTGGCTAATTTTGAAATTGACTCGTTTGTTTCGGCTAAATACTCTAATAGCAGAGCAATAGCAGCAATTCCATCCCGAGCATAGTGAATTTGGGGAAGAATCACTCCTCCATTACCTTCTCCTCCTATCACCGCTTTTTTTTCCTTCATGCAACGAGATACGTGAATATCACCTATTTTTGTCCTTTTCACTGGACAGTTGAACTGCTCAGCTACCTCCTCCAGTGCCCGAGTGGTAGAAAGGTTAGTAACTACCAACCCTCTCTTGTTAGTAAGTGTGAATTTGGTAGCCAGGAGAAGCGAATAATCTTCAGGCAAGATTCTTCCTTGTTCCGTAACTATAGCTACTCTATCTGCGTCAGCATCATGAGCGAAACCTATATCTGCCTTTTCAGATTCGACCAGTTGCGATAACTGAGTCAAGTTAGAAGCAACGGGTTCAGGTGAGTGAGCAAACCTTCCGTCAGGACGGGAATTGAGTTCGACCACCTGGCATCCCAATCGTTGAAGAAGTTCAGGACTAATTAATGCTCCTGCTCCATTACAGGAATCAAGGACAACCTTGAACCTTTTGCTTCTGATTTTCTCCCTCTTTACAGTCTGTAGGACTTTGTCAAGATGATTTTTTATGGCCGCACTATCCTTACGGACTTTCCCTACTTTATCCCATCGAACACGCCCTATTTTTCGGCCATTATATATCTTTAGAAGGATTTTCGCCTGTTCAGGATAAAGAAAGAGTCCATCAGAGCGAACAAACTTCAATGCGTTCCACTGGGCTGGGTTATGACTTCCGGTGATAACTATTCCCCCGTCAGCCTTCAGTTTCTCTACCATAAGCTGAAGAGAAGGTGTAGGACAGACGCCTACATCTATCACTTGAGAACCACCAGAAAGTAGGCCGCTAAAAACAGCATATTTGAACATATAATTTGATGTTCTTGTATCTGAAGCAACTACAACTGTTCCCTTTCCAGTAAAGGCAGCAAAAGCAGCAGAAAATCTAGCTACTATCTCAGGAATAAAGCCCTCTCCCACAATTCCTCTTACTCCAGATATACTAATCATTAAAGAGTCCATTTTAAATCCCGAGTTTATCTTATAGTTTACCAGGTTTCCTTGTATTTTCCCAGATAGATCGAGCCGCCATCATCTCTGCTTTCTTCTTGCTTAAACCCCACCCTTGTCCCAAAATCTTTCCCTTAAGCATAACTCTAACCTTAAATTTCTTTTTGTGGTTGGGACCAACTTCCTTAATTACCTTATATTGAGGTAGAGTATCGTAAAGAGATTGGGCATATTCCTGCAGCCAGGATTTGAAATCGTTCATTTGCTCAATTTCTTTCTTCTGCTTTAGAAATAGGTCAGAAATAAAGGAACGCACATTATCCAAGCCTTTATCCAAATAGAAAGCCCCTATAATAGCTTCATACGTATCAGCCAATAAAGCAGGCTGGCTTCGAATTGCCTCCTGGTTTTTACCCACTAAGATATATTTTCCCAGCTTAATTTTACCTGCATATCGAGAAAGACTTTCCTGAGAAACGATCTTGGAACGGAGCTTAGTTAATTCTCCCTCATTTAGATATGGATATTGGCGAAAAAGATGTTCTGCTGTCACTAAATTCAGGACAGCATCCCCCAGGAACTCCAATTTTTCATTATGAAACAGAATCTCTTTTTGATTTGATTTGGCATAAGAGGTGTGAACTAAGGCTTGATTTAAAAGGTCAAGATGCGCAAATTTTATTCCTAATTTTTTCTCCAGTCTCTCCAGTTTTTTCCTTTCAGCCGGATTAATCCCCATCTCACATCTTCTTTAGCAGCAAAACGGCGTTATGTCCCCCGAATCCCATTGAATTAGACATAGCCACTCGTAGCTTGACTTCTCGAGATTGGTTGGGAACATAGTCCAGGTCACAGTCAGGATCAGAATCTTCGTAATTGATAGTGGGAGGAATAATTGCTTTTTTGAGGGCCAGAAGGCAAGCAATCATCTCCACTCCACCTGTTGCCCCCAAGAGATGACCGGTCATAGATTTAGTAGAACTCACAGGTATTCGATAGGCATTTTTTCCAAAAAGGTTCTTGATCGCCCGCGTTTCTATTTTATCATTGAGAAGGGTAGAAGTTCCATGGGCATTTATGTAGTCAACCTTTTCAACAGGAATTTTTGCGTCTAGTAAGGCTCGCCGCATGGCTTCTCTCAAGCCTCTTCCGTCTCCTACCGGTTGAGTTATATGATATGCGTCTTCACTCATGCCGAAACCTATTATCTCTCCCCAGATAGGAACTTTTCTTTTTCTGGCTCGTTCCCATTTTTCAAGCACTACTACACCTGCTCCTTCTCCTATTACAAAACCATCTCTTTGTTTATCAAAAGGACGAGAGGCTTTTGCCGGTTCATCATTTCGAGTAGACAACGCCCGCATAGAACAAAAGCCAGCTAATCCCAGGGGAGTAATAGCCGCTTCTGCTCCTCCGGCAACCATCACTTCAGCATCTCCTCTCTGGATAATTTTAAAAGCCTCGCCTATACTGTGATTTCCTGAAGCACAGGCAGTGGAAATAGAGAAGTTTGGACCGGAAAATCCATATTTAATAGCGATTTGTGCTGAAGTAATATCAGTAATAAGCATAGGAACTAGAAAGGGGCTCACCCTTCCAGGACCTTTCTCAAGTAGAACGGTTTGTTGCCTTCCAATAGTATAGAGCCCTCCCACTCCTGAACCAACCAAGATACCTATTTCACCTGGATTTTCTTCATTAGGCAATATTCCCGCCTGCTTTATTGCTTCTTCTGCAGCTACCATTCCCATTTGAGTGAAGCGGTCCATTCGTCCAATTTGTTTAAGAGGAAGATAATCCCGAGGGTTGAAGTTTCGGACTTCTCCTGCAATTTGAGAACGATAAGATGAAGCATCAAAGAGAGTTATTCTTGCTACTCCGTTCTGTCCCTCAAAGAGCGCTTCTTCAAAAGTTTCTATTCCGATACCAATAGGAGAGACTACACCCATTCCGGTTATTACCACTCGGCATCCCATTCTTATTCCCTTGTTTGCTCTTAGTATGTGAATAGACTTAAATTGTACTGTAGCAATTTTATCACTTTTTATCTAGACAATCCTCAATATAACTTATAACTCTATTCACTGTGGTCAGTTTTTCTGCTTCCTCATCCGAGATTTCTAGGTCAAACTCTTCCTCTAAAGCCATCACCAATTCTACTGTATCCAGCGAATCTGCTCCCAGATCATCCACAAACTTGGCCTCTGGTGTAATTTGAGATTCATCCACACCCAATTGCTCACTAGTAATTTCCTTTACTTTGCTGGCGATATCATCCTTGCTTAACATTCAAACCTCCTTTTTTCGTTGCTCGTTGTTCGTATCTCGTATCTCGCTGCTTGATTTCTTCTGAAGGCTGACCTCTTCCACTCTTTTTCTTACGAGATACTAGATACGAATTTTACATAGCCATTCCCCCATCTACCCTAATTACTTCACCAGTAATATAGCCTGCTTCTTCCGAAGCCAGATAAGTAACTAAACTAGCTACTTCTTCAGGTTTTCCTATTCTTAAAAGAGGTATCTGAGAAGTAATTTTCTCCACAATTTCCTTATCCAGTTGGCTGGTCATAGCAGTATCAATAAATCCTGGAGCTACTGCATTTACTGAAATCCCGTATCGCCCTAATTCTCTAGCTGCTGATTTAGTCAAGCCAATAATCCCAGCCTTAGCAGCAGAATAATTTGCCTGCCCAATATTTCCTCTTAGGCCGATTATTGAGGAAATATTCACTATTCTTCCGTACCTTTGTTTCATCATACATCTTATTACTGCCTTGAGACAGTTAAAGACTCCGGTTAGATTGACATCGAGAACCTTATCCCAATTTTCTTTTTTCATTCTTAAAAGTAGACTATCTCGGGCAATACCAGCGTTGTTGACTAATATATCAATCCCTTTATATTTGTCAATCACATAGCTAACTGCTTTTTTCACTTCTTCATATTTAGTTACATCTACTTTAAAGGCAAGGATTTTGCCTTCTATTGCTTTTATTTCTTCAACCGTTTTGTTAAATGATTCTTCATTCACATCAAATATAATTACTTTTGCTTCACTCCTTACTAATTTTAGACAAATTTCCTTGCCTATACCCTGACCTCCCCCTGTGACTATAGCAAGCCTATTCTTAAGATTCATGGGTAAAATTCCTCCTCCCTTTTGGTGAATCGTATTTCGTGAATCGTGAATCGTTGCAATTGCCAGAGCTCTTTTCTCGGAAATTCTCTGATAGTTTTATATATTGCTTCAACTAATTCTATGTTTTCCTGTTAAATTCTTAGGTCTTTGAGATTTCTTATTTTTCGATTCACCATTCACCAAACAACTAATGGCTCCTTGTATGTCTGGCGGTAAAGGAGCTTTTAGTTCCATCCATTTTCC
The DNA here is from genome assembly GCA_005223095.1 of Candidatus Aerophobetes bacterium Ae_b3a. Lineage (GTDB taxonomy): Bacteria > Aerophobota > Aerophobia > Aerophobales > AE-B3A > AE-B3A. Next base: position 19,900 of record NJBQ01000010.1, on the reverse strand, counting down.
CCTCCTGGGATGGAAAAACCCTAATCTGAGAGCATGCAGCATAGGTCGCTCTATCCGACAGGGGAAACTATGCCATCTTTTTCCTCCATAAAGACTGTCTCCCACCAGAAAACAGTTTATGGATTGAAGATGAAGACGAATTTGATGGGTTCTGCCAGTAAGGGGGTGCAGTTTCAGCAAGCACCAATCTTCCCATCGTTTCAACACCTCATAACGCGTTATGGCATCACGGCTAAGGCTTCCGCCCCTGCTCATTTTTTTGCCATTAGTTGGACTTCTTCCAATTTTTGCTTCTATCATTCCTTTATCTCGCACAGGATTCCCTCTGGCTAAAGCAAGATAGGTCTTTTGGGTTACTCTTTTCCGAAACTGAGCTGCCAGAGCCAAATGAACATAGTCATCTTTAGCTATTACCATGACTCCCGAGGTGTCTTTGTCCAGACGATGGACAATACCCTGCCGTAGAATACCACCCACGCTGGATAAATGAGGACAATGATGAAGAAGAGCATTGACCAGCGTTCCCTTTTGTTTAAAGGTGACAGGATGAGTTAACATTCCAGCAGGTTTATTCACTACCAATAAACAGGAGTCTTCCCATAGAATATCCAAAATGATGGGTTCGGCACTTATATTTGGCCGAGAAGAAAAAGGAACACTTACCTTTACCCTATCACCTTCTCTTAACAGATAGTCCTGTTCTTTGGTCTGTTCATTCACCAAAATGTTGTTTTTTTGAATTAACTCTTGAATAAAAGAACGAGAAAGATGCGGCAGTTGCTTCTTTAGAAAAAGGTCTATTCTTGCAATTTCCTTCTCTTTTACCAAAAACCAATAACGAGAATTGTTCATTTGAAAATCTTTAGATGCTCAAAAGCCTTTACAGGATCGCAGTGTACAAGATACGCCTCGCTACGCCCGGCTATTTCGTATTGCGTCGTGCGTGATGCGTATTGCGTATGTTGTTCGTATCTCACCTCCCGCCCTTTCCTCTTAGGGAGAGAGAACTTTTCTTTTCACCTTAGGTACCATTCATAAAATTCTATGTGCCTAGGTCTCAAAATCTGCTTCAGGTAGAGCGAGATAAATAGTTACTTTTGAGGATTTCTATAAATAAGAGCGCTGCCCCTATACAAATGGTCATGTCGGCAACATTAAAGACTGGCCAGAAACGAAAATTTAGAAAATCGACTACATTTCCATCCCAGAACCGATCAAAAAAGTTTGCCAGTAGACCTCCCCATAATAATCCTAGACTAATCTTTTGGCATCGGCTTTTTAGAGAAATTTTTCCTAAAAGAAATAGCAGGACAGCAATTATTATGCCGCTCACTACAATAATAGAAATAGTTGGTGGAAAAAACAAACCAAAAATAATTCCTCTATTTTTCAGATAAGTCAAATAGAAAAAATCATTAATTATGGGAACGGATGCTCCTGGAGAAAGATTTAGTTTAACATAAAATTTACTTAGCCAATCAATACAAAAAACAATACCTGTCACCACGAATGCAAGCATGGCTATTCTCGTATCTCGTATTTCGTATTTCGTACGGAAAGAAAGAAAAAGAGGGCAGGCTGCCTTTTTCTGCTACGTTCATTTTACTCTTTCTATCAATTCTTGAACTTCTTTTTGCTCGATATCTTCCAGTCTTGCCCCGATCTTTTCAACAACTTTGGCTGCAAAATAGCTACCTATGTGGCCGCAAATTCTTAAATTATAGGTAGAGCAGATACCGTATAGAAATCCTGCTGCAAACATATCGCCAGCTCCGGTTGTATCCACTACTCTCGCTTCATAGGCTGGTATCTTGTATCTTATGTTGCCTTGCTTAACATGGGATCCATATTTACCAATTTTCACTATTGCTATTTTACCTAATTTCGCTATGGAATTCAGCGCTTCTGACGGTTCTAAACCGATAAGAGCCCTGGCTTCTTCTTCATTGGCAAAGACAATATCAGCGTATTCTCTAATTATTTCCTTAATGGTTACTCTATTTCTAAGTACTATACCTGGATCGCCCAGGTCGAGGCTGATTACTGTGTCATGCTCTTTAGCAAATTGCATTGCATGCACTGAAACCTCTCTTAACTGTTTGTCTTCAAGTTGATAACCTTCAATATGGAGTATCTTACTATCTCTTAAGTCTTGCAGAAAAATATCGGCTTTTTCCAGATGTGATGCTGCACCCAGATATGTAGCAAACGTTCTTTCGCTATCAGGGGTTATGAATGTTATTGCATGACCCGTTACTTCTTTTGACCTGCCCAGTTTTGGCCTTACCCCACTCTCAGACATCCTTTTTTCGTATATATCACCGTTAGCGTCTTTCCCTACCTTACCACAAAAAACTACACTACTGCCAAGGAGTGCTGCTCCATATAATGTGTTAGCAGAACTTCCCCCGGGAGCAATCTTGACTTTGTACTTTTCAATCTTTTTTAATAGTCTCTTTGACTCCTCTTCCCCGATTAGATAGAATTGCCCCTTTTTTAGATTGAGTCCCAACAGTTCGCTGTCATCTATTTCTATTAACAAATCTATCAGTGCTGAACCTATCCCGAATATATCATACTTCACATTGAAATTTCCCTTCTTTTGGTCACAATTGTGCTGCATACTATTACCTCAGGCCTTTGTTAATGATATTTGGACAGTGCCTACAGAAAGAGAAATTTCGCGAACCTGGCTAGAATCATTCAAGTGTTCAACAATATCCACAGCTAAGGTCTCATCTTTAATGAAGGAAGTATATTCCTCGATAGCTTTACGTATCTGAGTTGATGAAGTAATTATAGCAAGATTAATGCGGTCTTCTACGTTTAACTCTGTATCTTTTCTGAGAACCTGACAATGTCTCAGTATTTCACGTATCCATCCTTCTCGTTCAAGAGGCTCAGTGACTTTTATATCAAGAGCTACTATTATATTCTCTTTCCTCTCCAGGATAATATTTGGTCTTGGCTGAACTTTCACCAAAAACAAATTATAAGGAAGTTCTTCTTTCCATCCCGGTAAATCAATGTTCTTCTTTTTTTTGACTTGATCTACCATATAGTTCATCTGATTAAAAGATAACTCCTCAAGCAGTGCCTTTACGGTCGACAAATTCTGTCTTAATACCTGGCCTGCCTTATGAAAATCAAGAGTCAAGTACTCAAATTGCAGGCTTTCCTGCGAATCTAAATATTCAATTTGCTTGACATTTATCTCACTTCGGATCGTTGCAGCCATTAATTTCGAGGATTCGATAATATACTTAGGACCTACTAAATACAATGTTGATAAGGGTTGTCTTATCTTTAAATTAGAGCGCTTCCTTATTCTTAGTGCCAGATTTAAGACCTTGCGGACCTCTTTAACCTCCCTAAGAATCCTATCGTTTTGCCAACGTTCCTCCAAGGTTGGCCAATCGGCAAGATGTACCGATAGAGGTGCTTGAGCATCAAAAGGACGTATGCCTTCTTGCCAAATAGCTTCTGTTAAAAAGGGTACGACTGGCGACATTATGATCACGGTTTTCCTTATCACCTGGTATAGAGACCAGTATCCGATGAGTCTGTCTTCCGATAGCCTGCCAATCCAAAAACGGCGCCGATTCGTCCGTATATAGAAGTTGGAAACGTCCTCAGTGAATGAATCAAACTCTCTAATAACAGTCGGTGTATCGTACTCTTCCATAGCAGAAGTAACATTAGTCACAAAAAGATATAGACGAGCTAATAGCCATCGGTCGCTGCTGTTAAGTAGGTCTGACGGTCTCTTGATCTTCTCAAAATTCGGCATATCCAGGCGAGCATAGGTTATGAAGAAAACATAAATGTTCCAAAAAGATAATAGGCGCCTTCTGGCTTCGTAACCCAAGCTATGTCCAAAACGGATATCATTTGCAGGATTTTTGCTTGCAAAGTAATAGCGCAGTGTATCTACCCCCATTTTTTCAGCAACATCATCAAGCTTAATCATAAAGCTTGTTTTTGAAAATGGCCTACCATCTTCTGCGACAACGCGTTCATATGTTAGTACTCTTTCGTAAGGAGAACGATTATCAAGAGTAACTCCCATAAAAAGCATTGAGTAAAACCAGAGCCGAATTTGCTCTCTCATTTCACAGATCCATTCAACTGGATACCATTCCTTCCAAGCGCTCCTGTCCTTTAGGTATCCCCGGGTAGAATAGGGAACTATTCCGGCGTCTAACCAACAGTCTCCAACTTCCTGGATACGCGAAACCTTGTTTCCGCATTCAGGGCAATTAATCTTTATTTTATCAATCCAGGGACGGTGAAGTTCTGGAAGCGAATTGACATCATCATCAGTTGATTTTTCTAGTTCATCCAACGAACCCACAACTGTAAGTTTTCCACACACAGAACATTTGTAAAAAGGTAGGGGAAGACCCCAAAAACGTTTGCGAGAGATACACCAATCACCCATATTTTGTAACCAATCTTCCATTCGTTTACCCATGAACCCTGGCTGCCATTTGACCTTGGCTGATGCTTTTATCATGGCCGGACGGATATCCTTGCAGCTAATAAACCATTCATTAACCAGACGAAAGATTAGCTCATTCTTACATCGCCAACAAATAGGGTAACTATGCTCATGTATGTAATGATGAAAGAGCTTATTTTTCCGTTTCAGATGACCAATTATTTCTTCAGCCGAGGATAGTGCTCTTTTTCCCTCTAGCCATCCATACCCTGAAACATAAATTCCTTGATCATCAACCGGTGACAGCATCGCTAGACCTAACTTGGTTCCAAGCTCGTAGTCCTCCCGTCCACATCCCGGCGCAATATGAACAACACCTGTTCCTTCACTCGGGTCTACTGCATCCCAGGCGACTAGCCTGTGCTTTAGTTGCTTCTGAACTTCTAATCCAGATAAAATCGGTTCATATGACAATCCCGCTAGTTCCTTACCTGGAAATTGTTTAATAACCTTATATTTTCTATCCTTAAGAATATGTAGAACGTCGGAGCAAACGATGACTGGTACCTCTTCTTGCTCTATCTCTACCTCACAATACTCGAGATCGGGATTCACTGCTAGAGCCACATTGGCAGCTAAGGTCCACGGGGTGGTAGTCCAAACCAGGATATGGGCATTTCGTTCTTTTAAGAATAATTTGATAAAGACGGCAAGGTGCTTCATCTCCTTATAGGAACCGGCCATCTCATGTTCTGAGAGGCTTGTGCCACAGCGAGGACACCATGGCATAGTTAGTTGGGAGTGATAAATCCATCCGTTTTCATGACATTTCTTTAGAAAATGCCATATCCCAAGAATGTTTGAATTGTGGTAGGTATAATAGGAATGTTCCCAGTTCATCCACTGACCAAGGCGAATAGACTGCCGGGTCTGGATCTTGGAAAATTTTTCAACTCGTGCTCTACAAGCCTTACTGAAGTTAGCAAGGCCAAATTTTACTATGTCAGGTTTTGCATGGAACCCGAGTTCCTTCTCTACCTCAACTTCAACCCACAGTCCTTGACAGTCAAATCCATTCTGATAATGAGACCTGTATCCACGAAGAGCTTTATATCGAAGAAAAATGTCCTTGAGAATTCGTCCCCAGGCGTGATGAACTCCCATTGGGCTATTAGCCGTGATGGGGCCATCAATAAACCGAAATGGCGGACCACTTTCATTTTTCTTCTGCAATTTCTTAAAACATTTATTCTCTTCCCAAAACTTCAATATCTCATGTTCAATTGAGATAAAATCAGCATTCGAGTTCATCGATTTTGCTCTCACTACTTGTTATTCTCCTTGCCCATTCAAATCTCTCCTAATATTCCTTTTATCAGTCTTGTCATTTTAGGTTCCGCCAGATTAGCTACTTTGATGAGTTTAGCTAAATTTACCGGTTCCAGCTTGTCGGGGAAACACTCATCAGTTATACAACTAATACCCAACACTTTCAGACCGCTGTGCTTGGCCACAATCACTTCAGGAACTGTGGACATACCTACTGCATCTGCTCCGATTAAACGCAAAAATCTATATTCGGCTGGCGTTTCAAGATTGGGGCCGCTAACTCCTACATAAACTCCTCGATGGATTCTGATTCTTTCCCGCATAGCGACCTTTTCGTAAAGTTCAATTAATTCCTTATCGTACGGTTCACACATATCAACAAAACGGGGACCCAGTTTATCATCATTAGACCCTATTAGAGGATTATTGCCGATTAGGTTGATGTGGTCAGTAATGACCATCAAATCTCCTGCTTTGAGGTTGGGATTCATTCCTCCAGCTGCATTGGATTCTATAATGACATTCACCCCCATATACTTCATTACTCTCAGGGGAAAAGTAATTTCCTCTAGAGAATAGCCTTCGTAAAAATGAAATCTCCCCTGCATTGCCATGATCATTTTGCCAACAAGCCGGCCCAGGATTAGGCTTCCCTCATGTCCAGGAGTAGTAGAAACAGCGAAATAAGGAATATTCTGATAGGAAAGTTTACTCTCAACCTCTATCTCTTTAGTCAAATCCCCCAAGCCAGTACCCAGAATTATTCCTATTCGAGGCTTAATTCTCGTTTTACTTTGAATGAATTTTCCTGCCTCTTTTATTCTTTCTCTCAATGATATTTCCATCATTACCACCTCATAATTCTATTTTCTCAGGATTTTGAGCTTGATGGCGATGTTCCGGGCCGGCATAAATCTTAAGTTTCTTAAGCATTTTGCTTCTTAATTTGTTTTTTGGTAACATTCCCCTTACTGCTTTCTGGATAATTAAAGCAGGCTTTTTCTCTAGTAATTTTTCATATACTATTTCTTTCATTCCTCCCGGGTAACCGGAATAATGATAGTATATCTTCTTTTTTTCTTTGTTTCCGGTGACCTTCACCTTTTTTGCATTAATTACTACTACAAAATCGCCCGTATCGAGAAAAGGAGTATAGATCGGTTTATTTTTTCCAGATAATATCTGGGCAATCTTGCTGGCTAATCTACCTAGAATCTTTCCTTCTGCATCTACCAAATACCAATTCTTTTTTATCTCTGTTTTCTTTGGAACATAGGTTTTCATTTTTCAAATCTCCTTAATGATTTATAGCAGGTAGCGTTTAGCGCATAGCGTATAGTAGAACCCTAAGAACATTATATGGTCTTAAGATTTATTGTATACGCTAAACGCTATACGCTACTAAATGGTGGCGCTACGGGGATTCGAACCCCGGTCAAATGGCTGAGAACCATCCATCCTAACCCCTAGACGATAGCGCCATTGGCTGGGGGAGGAGGATTCCTTCTTCCCCCCTCGCCTCCTCTCGTCCTCCGAAGTCCGGCCGCCCTCACTGTCATTCGCTCCGCTCATTATTCATCCATAGGATGCGCTCAGGTCGGCTTCGAATCCTCTTCTGGTCGCAGAAAGTACTTTGTTTCTTACGATATACGACATACGCAATACGATATACGACTCTGTGGCTGGGGGAGGAGGATTCGAACCTCCGCTGCGAGATCCAGAGCCTCGTGGCCTACCACTAGCCGATCCCCCAATATAGTTCGTAGTTCATTGTTCATAGTTCATTGACAAAAACGAATTTGTTCATTGCTTGTTGCTCTTATCAATGAACAACCAACCATGAACCATGAACTAAAGTTTTCTTAGCATCTCTAAAGTTCTGTCAATCCTTCTGAGGACTTCCTTCTTACCCAATACAACCGCCAGTTCAAATAATCCTGGGCCCTTCATTTTACCGGTAAGAGAAACTCGTAAGGGATGAAATACTTGCCCGGTAGTCAAAGAGAAGTCTTTACTCAGGTTTCTTGCCATACCTTCCAGAGTCTCTTCCCTAAAAGCAGAAAGCTGTTCAATTCTCTTTCTTATCTCCTTCAGTAATGAAGGAACATAATCTTTTTTTAACCTTCTATCTACTGCAGTGGAATCATAGTTGAAGTCCTTCTCAAAAAAGAAGTCTGCTTGCTCAAAGATGTCCGAGAAAACCTTAATTCTCGGCTGCACAAGTGGGATTATCTCGGCCATTTTATCTGGATCCTCCCTGAATTGCCTGAACATATTTGCGCGTTTTTCCTGTTTCTCCTGCTCAACCTGAATTATCTCGGCCATCTTAGTCGTTGTTGACCCAACTTCTTTGAACATATTTGCGCGTTTTTCCTGTTTCTCCTGCTCAACCTGAATTATCCGCCACCATCCATCAAATCTATCCCACAGGCCCCCCCAGTTCATCCTTCTAATATACTCTCCGTTCATCCATTCTAGTTTCTGAGAATCAAAAATAGCTGCACTCTTGCCCACTTTATCTAGGGAAAATTTCTCTATCAATTCCTCTTTTTCAAAGAATTGTTGACTATCAGCAGTAGACCATCCCAGGAGAGCCAGGTAGTTTACCAGAGCCCAGGGGAGATACCCCTCTTTTCGATAAGAGGAGACCGAGGTCGCTGCATGCCTTTTGCTTAGTTTTGCTCCATCTTTGCCTAAAATCATAGGTATATGGACGTATTGAGGATTTTCAAAGTTCAGGGCTTTATAAAGTAAAATTTGCCTGGGAGTATTAGAAAGATGGTCATCTCCTCTAATAACACAGGTTATCCTCATTAAAGCATCATCTATTACATTAGCAAAGTTGAAAGCAGGGGTTTTATTGGATTTCAGTATAATAAAATCACCCATCATCTCATTGGAAAAACTTACTTTTCCTCTTAATAAGTCCTCTACATAGGTGATTCCTTTCTCAGGCACTTTAAATCTGATACTAGGCAATCTTCCTTTTTCTTCCAGATTCACCATTTGAGTAGGAGAGAGAGTTCTGCAGCGGCCATCATAACGGGGGAGTTCATTTTTTGCTCGCATTTTTCTATTGCTCTCTTCCAGCTCCTCCTGAGTGCAATAGCATAAATAAGCTTTCTTTTCTTCTATAAGCTTGCCAGCATACTTCTGATAAATGGAAAGCCTTTGAGATTGAAAATAAGGTCCATAATCTCCCTCCTTGCCCGGTCCTTCATCCCAATCCAATCCTAACCAACGAAGGCTATCCATAGCTGACTTAGAGAAGTTTTTTCTCGAACGCACAACATCTGTATCTTCTATGCGAAGGATAAGTTTCCCTTCGTTATGACGTGCAAATAGCCAGTTGAAAAGAGCCGTTCGTGCTCCTCCGATATGTAGCTCTCCCGTAGGGCTAGGAGCGAAGCGAACCCGCACCTCTTCTTTCATTCAATAAACTCCCTATTTTATCATCATTTTACGGTTAATTGTCTGTTTTTACTTATTCTTATGACGACTTGCCCGATGCTTTTTCTTCCTTTTGTGTTTAGCGATCTTGGCTCTCTTTCTTCTTTTATCAGAACTCATCTATCTCTCTCCTCAATAAATTATGCCTCTTTCTATCTTAAGATAAAAAGAGGCTTTGTCAACTTCCCATTAGTTTGTAGAGTTTCTACAACCTTGCCTGCGCCCTTAACCGCTGGAGCATTATCTCGGCTATTCCTTTCTCTTCTGATAGGGGATAACGAGAAAGGATTTCTTCATAACTCTTTTGAGCCTCACTCCATTCACCTTGTAGTTCCTGGCATCTGGCTACTCCCAGGAGTGCCTGAGGACAAATTGAACTTTGGGGGTGTTTCTCTAATATTTTCTTGTAAGAATTGATAGCTTTCTCATAATCTTTAATTTGCTCACAACTGGCAGCGAGTTTCATCTTTGCCCAAGGAGCGAAGTAATCGTTTTTGTATTTTCTATCGAAATTCTGTAAAACCTCACTTGCCTCTTTGTACTCCCCCAGGGAATAAAGGCAATTTCCCAGATAAAACAGAGGCATCTTTTTGTCTCTAACCCAAAAACTAGCCAGAATATTCTGATAGAGAAGTTTTGCTTCCTGTAATCTATCTAATCTCTCTTCTTTGTATTCTACATCCTGTGCCTGTTGATAATAAAAAGTAGCCAGACGCAAATTCTCATTAGCATCCCGATTAACCCTAGCCTGGAATACAAACAAGGGTATGAAACAGATGATTATTCCCGCTATTACAAGAGAAAAAATGACCAATTTTCTCTTATTGATTCGCTTTACCCTTTCAAGAATCACCGCCCATTTTTGTTTGAAATAATTGTACATTTAAATTCCCCTTACTATCTTCACTTTTCCCCACACTCCCATTTTTTTATCCTTTATAATTATTCCTCCCCTAACCAAAGGAAATTTTTTAAGAAATTCTAAGCCTTTAGCAATACTATCGTCGTCTTTCACTATATTACCTACAGCAGTAGCTGTAGCATCAGCAAGAGAAGCAGAGGGAGAGAGAATGACTACTGCATCTGCTTCTCCCAAGCTCTGGGAATGTCCAAATGTTCCTGCGGAGCAACATATACCTAAAGGTGTATTTTGAGGCTCTATTTCTAAAGCGATCCTTTCTGATAAAGGAGAATCTCCAGCGTAAATCCCCACTCTTCTTCTCTTTTTTGTCTTGATAAAGATATCTCCTCCATTTTCCACTATGACTTGACGGCAATGTTCCAAAAGCTTTCTTCCTACAAATTCTGCTATTGCTCCCGCTACTGCAGCCATAGGTCCCACTCCTACCTCTTGAGCTGCCTCGGCCATAGCTCTTACGATAGGAGGCATTTTCTCTTCTGGTGGAAATGGTTTATGAGTAATTCTGAAATCAGGATGTTTATAAATATATTGCTCTATATCCCTACGACACGAAATCAGAGCCTCCTCGGTCTCTTTGGATAGTTTCTTATCAGCCAAGACGAGCAGGTTGCTTTCCTTGATTTCCATTTGGAAGGAATGAAGACCGCCTGGTCTAATCACACCTCTATATGTCATCTTTTCTGTATCTAAAAACACCTGGAGTAAATCCTTCCTCTCATTGTTCTTCGCTGCTGGTTAATCATTTCATTATTCATTGATGAACATATTGAGGGGGGAAACATCCCCCCTCAACGGCCTTCGGCCTGCTCCCCCCGTTCTTCTAAGCTATCACTTTAAGGAGATTTGATTGCTAACCATTCAGAGAAATTATTGAAATTCCGATACCATAGAATCTCCCAATTATAATCTTTTTCTCAATGGATTATGAACTACTGGGGAGTTCCATTCCTACAGCTTTTCTTATCAGATTCCCTAATCTTTGTTCGGCTATTCCAGAAGCCTCACCCCTGGAATCAGGAATAATAGTTATAAGAGGAGAAGATTTTTTTTCACTTAATTTTTCGATTAGGTCTAAGCACTTTGCGGCTAAAGACTGGGCAACAAAGATAATTCCATATTTCTCTTCCTCAAATAACTTATGTAGCGTTCTTTTAACCCCTTCTATTTCTTCATTGATTACTATGTCTATCCCGATTCCCAAGAAAGGAAGCGAGGTCTGTCTGTCTGCAATAATAATCATTTTGAGCATAGAATTTACTCCCTAAAAACAGCGTATAGCGTTTAGCGTTTAGATCCCAGGATTGCTTGCAGATGCTTTATTTCTTGTTTTCTAAGAAAGATGTAGTTAACTAACGGTTCTCTTCCTAAGGTTATATAGAAACCACAATAGGTATGTTCCAAAATATATTCGTCAAAAAACTTATGCAGGCTAAAAAGGGAGTTTTCTTTTTTCTGTTCCTCTAAAGCTAATCTTATAGCCTCTCCATAATCGGTGTTTCTCAATTCTTCCTCCAGGGTTTCTAATGGCTCAGAAATCATCCCAAGTAGTTGTTGCTTACTTATTATTCCACCTTCTGCAAAAACTTCTTCCGGAGGAGCTGTTTCCCCCCAAAAAAGTTTTAGCCTGAAAAAAGCCTTTATATTGAAAGAGTCGATTTGCAGTTGAATCAAACGGGCCAGAAAAGGGTCAGGATACTTCTTCATCTCTAAAACCAGCCATTGGAAAAATTGCCTATTTAGGAAATCGTCTATAAATCGTGGTGAATGGCTATTGTCCATCAAAGAAAAAATCTCCTGTAAAATATCTCTAACCCCAGGAACAAGCTCGCTAAAATCTTCTTTGGCAATGGATTCCTCCAGGAGTATCAGATCTAATGTACCTGCTTCAGATAAAGGCGGTCTTAAAAAAAGTGAGTTTCCAGAAAAAAATCTTTCCTGGAAATGAGTCTTCAATAATACCTTCAGATTATAAAAGTCGTTATCTAACCAAAATAGATCTATCAGCTCTGGTTGGGGACAAAAATATCGCACTTCTTCATAAGTTCTTTTTAGCTCCCTATCCAGACCTCTTTCAAATTCTTCTTCTTTTTGTATATCCTTCATAGACTCTGAATAGGGAAAAGTTTTATTGAGTACTTGTAAAACTTCTTCTATCTTGCCTGACTGCCTCATTCGTATAAAATCAGCTTCTTTCAAAAGATACAACTCAAGCGCTCTCACTCTTCCTGTAGTATAAGCATAGCGAGTATCTTTACTTAGAACTTCTGTATATTTCAAGGTCATTCTATACTATTCCCTTTTCACTAAGCCTTATTGATGACGATTCTTATCTGAAGATTCCATTACCGTTTGAGCAATTTTCTCGGCTGCTCGAGGACAAGCCAGTTTCCTCGCTCTCTTGCGCCAGCTTTCTAAATCAAAAGAATTGTCTTTAAGATTGTTTATTAGACGAATGATGGCTTCTCTGCTGTTTAGCTCAAAGGCAATTTCTTTCCGTAGAAGAAGTTGCTTATTTCTTCTTTCCTGCCCAGCTAAAGAATCGACAATTCCTAGAGGAAGCTCTTTGACTAATGCTTCAGCAGTGGTAAGTCCTCCCGGTTTACTTATCAATAAATCCGAAACTTCCATTAATTCATCAACCTGCCTGGTATATCCAAAGAGTCTTAAAGGCAGACTTATCTTGGTTCGAATCCCCTCGAGTTCCTTCCTTAAACGCCTATTGGCCCCCGTTACCACTAATAATTGGAGAGGAAGGTTTGAGCTGTCTAGGCTGAAAACAATTTCCCGCAGTGAACCTACCCCCTGCCCCCCTCCCATTAGAAGAATAGTAAATAGACCCTCTTTCAGCTCCCATTTTTTCTTTAACTCTTTACTATTATGAGATTTAGAAAAATTAAGGGAAGTAGGTATTCCCGTGATTCTAATCTTCTTGGGATCAATTCCTTCCCCTATGAGCTTCTCCTTCAGTTCCTTATGAGGTAGGAAGTATATATCCACATTTTCGTAGAACCAATAAGGATGAATACAAAAGTCAGTAGGTACAGCAGCCAAGAGATAATTTTCTTTCTTTACTCTTTTTATCACAGAAGATAGGGCACAAGCTACGCTATGAGTACATATTACTACCTGAGGTTTAAAAGGAAGAAATACTTTTTTGTAAAGCCTTAAATAATTTAAGCGATATAGCAAATTGGTTAATGCGTAGGTTAACCAATATATTTCCTTGCTATCCCAGATAAAGTTCCAAAACCAAGGGGTTACCTTTATTACAGTATTGTAGAGGTCTTTTAGTAGACGCCTTACCAGAGAGTTTCCATGACGAAATAGATTCTCACTTCTTATTTCTACTTCAGGATAGAATTCCTTTAGTGCCTGTCTGATAGCTTCTGCCGCCTGTCTGTGACCAGTAGCAGCAGCCATATACAAAAGAAGAACTCTCAACTTTCTATGCGGTCCTTTCATTTTTCAACTCTTTACAATTAGCGGTTAGTTCATAGTTCATCGGTAAGAGAATGAATGACAAATTGTTCCCCTCACCTTAATCCTCTCCCCTGTGTGGAGAGGATACCAGTATCGAGTATATGAAACCTGGATCCTTTTCTCTTCTCTTTGAGCAACGAGCGACCAGATACGAGATAGGATTTTGGCTTCTCCCAGAAAGCAATAATCCAGATAATGATAAAGACAGTCCGGCACAATTTGAATAAAATTATCAGCCGCCCTTTGTATGACTTAATTTTGCCTGCAGGAAAGAGAAAACAAAAATCAGCTAATCTTTCAGCTATCCAAATAGGCCAAAGATGAAGGAAGATAACAGGAAAAAATCCCCAATCTATACAAACAAAACAGCCACGCTCTTCCTTCCTTCCTGTTTTATCTGCTTCAGTTGTTACTAAAACTATCACATGCTCTCCTCTATGTCAAGAAATATTCATTGTTCGTAGTTCGTTGTTCATTGATTAAATCTCTTGACTATGACCTCTATTCCTGCTATCGATGAACTATGAACTATTCATAATTTGTTTCATTTTACAAAAGTGATTCTAATAATTATAATAGAAGAAGTTGGGTCGGCTTAACCTGGAAAAATCGAGCGTTTTCTTACTTTTAAGGAAATAGACTATCTGTGAAGAAATACCTCAGGATAATTTCTTCCGTCACTGTATCTGGTGAATCGTATTTCGTGAATCGCAAACAACCAAACCCTACAATCATTTATTTTCTTGTTTGCGATTCACTATTCACCATTCACTATTCACGATTTTGCTCCTATAAGGCTTCTTCAAAGAATGTCCTTCGGTACACCATATAATTTACTAGTTCATCAACAAGAAATTGGGAGGACAACCACAAAAAGCAAATGACTGAAAAAGTCACACTGCGGGTAGCAGCTAAAATTAATCTTTACTTGAATATATTGGGAAAACGCAATGACGGTTACCATGAAATTGAATCCATAATGCAATCAATAAGCTTATATGATAGACTTACCTTGAGAGCTTTAAAGCAAGGAATTAGAATTTTGTCTAATGAATCTGATGTTCCTGCAAATAGAGAAAACATTTGTTATAAGACGGCGAAATTATTTTTGCAAAAGGCTAATTTGAACAAAGGCTTAGAGATAGAAATTCACAAGGCTATTCCCGTAAAAGCGGGATTGGGAGGAGGTAGCGCTGATGCTGCAGCTACTTTATGGGGAATGAATAGGCTTTTTCAGTCAGATATCCTACTCTCCGACCTTAAGGAATGGGCTGGTTCACTGGGAGCCGATATTCCCTTTTGTTTACAAGGAGGAACATCTCTAGTACGAGGCAAGGGAGAAGTTCTTATTCCTCTTCCTCCTCTGAAAAATGGATGGTTGGTTCTGTTAGACCCAACCGTTCCTATTTCTACTGCCTGGGTATATGAAAGAGTAAGAATTGGATTGACAGAGAAAAAATTAAGTGCTAGACTTCTGGCAGAATCAATTAGAAAAGAGGGTTTACTTGGGATAAGCAATTTGCTATATAATAAATTAGAGGAGGTGGTTTTAGACAGATTTCCCCTGGTAGGGTCAGTTAAAGAGAAGATGAAAGAGGCGGGAGCGAGAGGAGCTTTGATGACAGGAAGCGGCTCTACTGTTTTTGCTATAGTAGAAGATAGACAGAAGGGGCAAGAGATCCTCAGCAAACTGAAAGGGATGGGAAGGGGTTATTTAGTCCAACCTATAGATAGAAGTCTTAAGGAGGTCTAGAGTGAGAATTTCGGAAGTTAAAATAAGGAAAGTTGAGGGTAAGGAAAAATTCAAGGCCTGGGCAACAGTTACATTTGATGATTCTTTTCGTATTCATGGATTGAAAGTCATCGAGGGGAAAAACGGACCTTTTGTAGCTATGCCCTCTCGCAAGCTGCCCAATGGAGAATATATAGATACTGCTTATCCCCTCAATGAAGAGTTGAGGGAAACAATCCAAAAGGAGATCATTGAAGAATACACACGGGAAGAATAATTGATACTGCTCAGCCTACTAAATTAAGAAAGAGTATGAATATGCAGATAAAAAATAAAGAATGGGTACTTGAAGAAGTAAAAATGAGAAAAGTGGAATTCATTCGTCTGTGGTTCACTGATATATTAGGATTCCTGAAGAGCTTTGCTATCACTGTGGAAGGACTCGAAGCGGCGTTAGAAGAAGGAGTTGGTTTTGATGGTTCTTCTATCGAGGGATTTGCTCGTATTGAAGAAAGCGATATGATTGCCATGCCTGATCCTTCCACCTTCTCCTTGATGCCTTCTTCTTCTAATCAGTTAGGAGTTATGGCAAAGATGTTCTGTGATATTCTGAAGCCGGATGGAAATCCCTATGCCGAGGATCCACGCTATGTGCTAAAAAAGAACTTAAAAAGGGCTTCTGACATCGGATATACCTTCTACGTAGGACCGGAACTAGAGTATTTCTACTTTCAGTCTTCTCAAGTGCCTCCCCAAGGACTGGATAAAGGGGGATATTTTGATCTCACGCCACGGGATGTAGCCAGCGACTTTCGTCGAGAGACAGTTCTTACTCTTAAGAATATGAATATAGAAGTTGAATGTTCTCACCACGAAGTAGCTCCTAGTCAACATGAGATTGATTTGAAATACACTGATGCTCTAAATATGGCTGACAATACTATGACCGCTCGCTTGATGATTAAAGAGATTGCTTTAAAAAACAATCTTTATGCTACCTTTATGCCTAAGCCGCTTTTTGGGGAAAATGGAAGCGGTATGCATATTCATCAGTCTCTTTTTAAAGATAAAGCAAATGTTTTCTTTGATTCTCAAGATGAGTGGCATCTCTCTAAAATAGCTAAAAGGTATATCGCCGGCTTATTGAGACATGCTTCTGAATTTACACTAATCACTAATCAATGGGTGAATTCTTATAAGAGATTAGTACCCGGCTATGAGGCTCCTACATATCTGTCCTGGGCCCTGAAAAATCGTTCGGACCTAATCAGAGTTCCTCTTTATAAACCAGACAAAGAAACAGCTACTCGAGTGGAATTAAGATCTCCTGATCCTGCCTGCAATCCTTATCTCTCCTTTGCAGTGACGCTATCAGCAGGGCTGGAAGGGATAGAGAAAGAATATGATATTGTAGAGCCTGTAAAAACAAACGTATATAAGATGAGCGGAGAAGAAAGGAAAAAAAAGGGTATCGGGCAACTTCCGGAGAATCTGTGGCAGGCTATAAAAGTAGCTGAAGAGAGCGTTTGGCTAAAGGAAACACTAGGTGAGCCTCTCTTCTTTAAGCTCATAGAGAATAAGCGAATAGAGTGGGAGAATTATCGTTCTCGCGTTACCTCGTATGAATTGGAACAATATCTACCCATCCTCTAAAAGACAGCGTATAGCGTATAGAAAAAACGCAAAGCGAAAAGCGTAAAACGAAAAACCATAACCTAAAACTCAAAAGTTCTAAATTTTGAATTATGGCTTTTAGCTTTGCGCTTTAAATTTTTAGCTATTATGAAAAACAACTTCAAAGCCGGATTTGTTACACTTATAGGCAAGCCGAATGTAGGAAAATCAACTCTGATTAATCAGTTGATAGGAGAAAAGATAGCTATTGTTTCCCCACGACCACAAACCACACGAAACATTATTAAGGGAATAGTTACCTTCGACGAAGCCCAGGTAATTTTTTTGGATACACCGGGGATAATCAGTCTTAATAAAACCAGGACACTGGTGGACAGACATATAGTACGAGAAGCATTAAAGAGCTTAGAGGGCACAGATATAATAGCTATAATGGTAGAACCTTTTTCTATTTACGAGGAAGACAGATTTGTTTTACAAAAGCTGAAAAAACTAAATAAACCAGCCTTTTTAATCATTAATAAAATAGACAAAATCAAGGAATCACAGTTAGAATCATTAAAAAAAAACTATTTAGACCTTTTTCTCTTTGATCGTATAATCCCTGTCTCTGCCAAGAAAGGAACCAATCTCTCTATCTTAATGGGTGAGATAATCCAACGCCTTCCCTATCATTCAATTTATTATCCTGGCGACTTTACCACTGATCAGCCTGAACGCATTTTAGTATCAGAATTAGTTAGAGAACAAATATTTATCCTTACCCGGGCAGAAATTCCTTATTCAACTATGGTCAAAGTGAGCCAATTTGAAGAGAGAGAGGAAGGGCCAATTTATATTCGTGTAGTTATTTATGTAGAGCAAAAATCTCAAAAAGGTATTCTCATCGGTAACTCAGGAAAGATGATTAAAAAGATTGGCAGTCTGGCGCGAAAAGAGATAGAAAAACGACTGGGATGTCATGTCTATCTGGATCTCTGGGTAGGAGTAAAGAAGAATTGGCGAAGGCAGAAGAAATCCTTTAAGGAAATGGGATACACTTTATAAGCTACAATATTACCAGGTTGTCGCGGTGGACAACCTCATCGTAATACTTATATCCTAGCTGCTTTTCAATGAGTGAGCTTTTTGTTCCCTTTATCTTTTTCAGCTCCTTTGAGGAATAATGTACTATACCTCGGGCAAACTCCTCACTATTCATATCTAATAAGCTTACAGAATCTCCTACTTGAAAGTTTCCTGTTATTTCAATTATTCCCGCCGCGAGAAGACTCTTTCCTTCCACTATTAAAGCTCTTTTAGCGCCATCGTCTACAACAATAGTACCGGCCAGAAGATGTGCATAAGCGATCCATTTTTTACGAGAAGTCAGACCATCTTTTTTAGGCAAGAAGAGGGTCCCTCTTTCTTCCCCGGCAAAAATTCTCCCCAAAAAGTTTCTCTCTCCTCCTCCTATTATTACCGGAATACCAGAGCGAGTAGCTATTTTGGCTGCTTTAATCTTGGTCTGCATTCCCCCTACCCTTCCCTCTATTGATGCGCTCAAGGATATTTTCTCTATTTTTTCATCTATATCATCCACCTCTTTGATTAATTTTGCCTCTGAATTCGTCCTGGGGTCAGAGGTATATAGACCTTCTATGTCGGAGAAGATTATCAGAAGGTTTGCATCTACTAATCCAGCTACCAACGCAGAAAGAGTATCATTGTCACCAAATTTAATCTCTTCCACGGCCACAGTGTCATTTTCGTTTACAACAGGAATAATCTTAAATTTAAGCAGGGTGAGAAAAGTGTTGCGAGCATTGAGATAGGAAGAACGCCGAGAAAGGTCAACTCCACTTAAAAGTATTTGACCCACTAAAAGATTATATTGTTGAAAAAGCCGATAATAAATATTCATCAAACGGGCCTGCCCTATGCTGGCCAGAGTCTGTTTAAAGGAGATACTGTTGCTTCTTTTTCTTATATTGAGTTCCTGCCTCCCTAAGCCAATAGCTCCTGAACTAACCAAAATAACCTCTTTGCCTTTACTAATTAGAGCAGCAATATTCTGGCTCAATCTTTCCAAAAAATGGAGATCGAGGTCCCCCTTTTCCTTTAGCAAAAGACTACTGCCTACTTTAATGGTTATTCTATTTGCAGAAGCAATAATAGTGTCTCTATCTATTTCTCTTCTCCTGGTATTTTTTTCTATATCTTTCTTCCTCGCTATAAATACAGCCACAATATTCTTGACGGTATAACTTCATCTTCTTGGAAAGTTCTATGCTCCTTTGCCATCCTCCTTCTATTCTTTCTAAATAGGGCTTAATCCTATATTTCTTACTTATTGTCTCTATTACGGTTTTAAGTAATTCTTGATCCTGGTGAGGAGATAAGAACAGTGTAGAGCTAAAATAGTCAAATTCCCCTCGACGGGCAAAGATGGCTGTTTTTTCCAGGCGCTCATAGTAGCAGAAAAGACACCGCTGTGACTCTCGATATACTACCTGGCGAAGAAATTTTTTTATGTCATACTCATCCTTGTAAATAACTCTCACTTCTTCCTTTTTCGCTAGAACCCTTACTGCTTCCAGTCGTCTTTGGTACTCTAAAAAAGGATGAATATTAGGATTATACCAAAAACCCATTACCTCTTCAAAATCATGCTTTAATTTAAAAAAAGGATAAACAGCACAGGGAGCACAACAGATATGAACAAGAATCTTCATAGAAAATCTTCTCTTTCTAGTTAATGGCCAAAATAGCACTTTTCAAGCAATTGTCAAAAAGTGTCTCACCACAATTTCTTCCGTCGCTGTATAGTAGCTTCTTATTCTTTCTACTCAGCTTCTCGTTTCGGGAAAGATATAAAAGACTTTGAAGGGGGAAACATCCCCCCTCAACGGCCTTCGGCCTGCTCCCCCCA
>NJBQ01000080.1 GCA_005223095.1 Candidatus Aerophobetes bacterium Ae_b3a | reverse complement strand
AAGGAGGAAATAGCAATGAAGGTAGGAGTATTTATGGCACTATTTAATCAAAAATCCTTAGGGGAGGCTTTGGATTATGTTCAGAAGACAGGCCTGGAAGCAGTGGAGGTAGGCACGGGTAACTATCCGGGAGACGCCCACTGTAAAATAGATGAGCTTCTGGACAGTAAAGAGGCATTGGAAAGATTTAAGGAAGAATTCAAAAAAAGGAATATAGAGATAAGTGCTTTAAGCTGTCATGGTAATCCCCTTCATCCTGAGGAAAGCATTGCCAGAAACCACCGAGAAATCACTCATAAGACCTTTGTTCTTGCCAATCGGTTAGGGATAGAAAGGGTGGCTCTTTTTTCCGGCTGTCCAGGAGATAGCGACTCCTCAAAATACCCCAATTGGGTAACCTGCCCCTGGCCAGAAGATTATTCTAAAATCTTGAAATGGCAATGGGAAGAAAAAGTCATTCCTTACTGGCAAAAAGAGGCAAAATTTGCTCAAGAAGAGGGAATAGAAAAAATTTGTTTCGAAATGCATCCAGGCTTTGTCGTCTATAACCCTGAAACTCTTTTGAAATTGCGAGAAGCAGCAGGCAAAGCAATCGGCGCTAATTTTGACCCTTCACATCTATTCTGGCAAGGAATAGACCCTATCGCTGCATTGAAAAAACTAAAAGGGTGTATCTATCATGTGCATGCCAAGGACACCAAAATAGATGCTCACAACACCTCAATAAATGGAGTATTAGATACCAAGTCATACGGAAACGAGATTGACCGTTCCTGGATTTTCAGAACCGTGGGCTACGGACACGATGCCTCTTTCTGGAAATATTTCATCAGTACCTTACGTTTATGCGGCTATGACTATGTTTTGAGTATTGAGCATGAGGACAGTTTAATGAGCGCCAATGAAGGATTTCAAAAGGCAGCTTCCTTTCTTAAGAAAATAATCCTTAAAGAGAAAACAGGTGAAATGTGGTGGGCATAAGATGAGTCTGCCTCAATGGGTCAAAAAAAGAGCCCCCAGACAGGAGGCTCTTCAGGAGATAAAAGGACTTCTTCGCTCTTACGCTTTACATACTGTTTGCGAAGAAGCGAGATGTCCCAATATGGGAGAGTGCTTCCAGAAAAGAACGGCTACTCTTTTAATCCTGGGAGATATATGTACCAGAAATTGCGGTTTTTGTGCGGTAAAAAAGGAAGCTCCCCTTCCTCTTGATTCCCAGGAGCCGGAAAATGTAGCCCAAGCAGTAAAGAAATTAGGCCTGAGCTACGTGGTGATAACCTCAGTCACCCGGGATGACCTACCTGACGGAGGAGCAGAGCAATTTGCTCAGACTATAAGAGAAACAAAAAAAATTAATGGGCAAGAAATTAGAGTTGAGGTTCTTATCCCTGACTTTAAAGGCTCCCTGCCTTCTCTTAAAAAGGTGATAGAAGCAGAACCAGATGTTCTCAATCATAATCTGGAAACGATTTCTCATCTTTATCCTCAAGTCAGACCACAGGCAGATTATGAGCGTTCTCTAGAATTATTAAAGCGAAGTAAAGAATTAGATTCCTCTATCTATACCAAGTCTGGCTTGATGGTAGGGTTAGGAGAAAGTTTCACAGAGGTCATCGAGACTATGGAGGATCTGAGAGAGGTTGAGTGTAACATTCTCACTATTGGTCAATATTTAAGGCCTTCCTCCCAACACCTTGCAGTAAAGGAATTTGTAACACCAGCCAGATTCAAAGAATATGAAGAAATAGGTCAATCTCTGGGTTTTTCCTATATAGCTAGCTCACCTTTTGTGAGGAGTTCCTATCAAGCAGAACGGTCCCTGGATAAGGCAATGAAAAAACAACGTGAATCGTGAATGGTAAATAGTGAATCGCAAGAAAGACTGCAAGACGAACAACGAGATACGAAAACCGTGAATGGTACAGACAATATTGATTGTGAATCGTACCTAGTATCTCGAAAAGAAAGGAGAGAAAAGTCCCCTTTCCTCCAGGCGGGGAAGCTGGGGGTGAAGAAAAAAAGACAAAGGAGGATGGAGAGTGAAGATTTATATCATAATCGACATGGAAGGAATCACGGGAGTGGTAAGTCCTGATAAACAGGCAAAACCAGGAAGCTCTGGATACGAAGAGGCAAGAGAATCCCTAATGTCAGATTTAAATGCTGCTGTGGAGGGCGGTTTGGAAGGAGGAGCGAGCGAGGTTCTCATATATGATATGCATTATTACGGATTGAATGTAATTCTGGACAAGCTTCATCCTAAGGCCAAGATTATTATGGGAAATCCACATATTGTTCCTCCCGAAATGGGATTGAACAACACCTTCAAGGGAATGCTCATGATAGGATTTCACGCTATGGCAGAAACTAAAGGAGCACTCCTGCCCCATACCTATAGTTATGACATGAAGGCTCTTTATCTCAATGGAGTGCTAATGGGTGAAATAGGCATGGAAGCAGCCATCGCTGGCTCGTACGGGGCTCCTCTCATTATGGTAAGCGGAGACTCAGAAGGGATAAAAGAAGGTAAGAAAATAGTAGAAGATTTTGAAGAAGCTACTGTCAAATATGCTATAGATCATGAAGCAGCAGTGTGCCTACCACTATCGATAAGCAAAGAAATTATTAAAGAAAAAGCTCGCTCTGCTGTGAAAAGAATTAATGATTTCAAATCTTACTCTCCTCCCAACCTTAATGACCCGGAATATCCCTACCTTATAGAATTAGAGTTCTATGAGGCAAATTTTGTAGACAAGGCTCTGGCGGCAGTAAAAGAGATAGATAAGGAGATTATCCCCTGGGCAAAAAAGATGAGTGAGAAGAAGATTGCCCTAAAAGGAAACAATCTTCCTCTGCTCTGGAAAGGATTCACCAAAATATACCAGGGATAGACGAACATTTTCATTTTTCCTCTTTAGATTGCTTTTTGTATGATTGTGTTAATAGTAACGCCCAACCAAACAGTGTTTTGATATGCCCAGAATGCCAGTTTACAAGGAGGTCAAAATGTTAAAAAAATTCATTAATGATCCAAAGGATGTTGTGGAAGAGATGCTGGAGGGTTTTCTGGCGGCTCACCAGGGAGAGGTGAGGAGATTAGAGACCTCAAGGGTTATAGTGAAAAAAGAGGCTCCTATTAAGAATAAGGTAGGTCTGGTTACCGGCGGAGGTTCGGGACATAAACCTGCTTTTATTGGATATGTGGGTAAGGGTCTTGTAGATGCAGTGGCGGTAGGTGATATCTTTTCTTCCCCTTCTGCTCAGCAGATTTATGATGCCATTAAAGCGGTAAATTCAGGCAAAGGTGTTCTCTGTGTATTGGGTAATTACTCTGGAGATGTGATGAACTTTGATATGGCTGCTGAGATGGCTAAAGATGAAGGGATAGAGGTAGAACAGGTCATAATTAACGATGACGTTGGCTCAGGCCCTAAGGAGGAGATAGAAAATCGCCGGGGAGTAGCGGGAGAGGTAGTCGTCTGGAAAGCTATAGGAGCAAAAGCAGAAGAGGGAGCAAGCTTAGAGGAAATAAAAGAGGTAGCAGAAAAGGTCAATGCTAATACCAGAAGTATGGGCGTAGCTCATTCTCCTTGCGCTGTACCCTCGATGCCCCATGGAGGAGAGCCGAATTTCACTCTGGGTGAAAATGAAATGGAGATAGGCGTCGGTCATCACGGAGAGCCAGGAGTGGAAAGGGTTCCTATAAAATCAGCTGATGAAACCACAGAAATCTTGCTTAATAAAATCTTGCAAGACGTTCCCTTTAAGCGAGGAGATGAGGTAAGTGTATTAATAAGTGGTCTGGGTTCTACCTCTTTATTGGAATTATACATTGTCTATCGCAAAGTGGCGAAAATGCTAAAGGAAAAAGAAATTAGTATCCATATCTCCTACATCGGGGAATACTTTACTTCTATGGAAATGGGCGGATACTCAGTCACTCTAACCAGGCTTGATGATGAGCTGAAGAGACTCCTGAATGCACCAGCTCATTCTCCTTTGTTCATACAAAACTAGGAGGATTCAATGAAAATAGCTATCGGAAGTGACCACCTAGGTTTAGAACTTAAGAATATGATCAGAGACTTCTTAAAAGATAAGGAAATAGAAGTAAAAGACTTTGGAGCTATGTCCAAGAAACCCATTGATTATCCTGATATTGCCGAGAAAGTAGCCAAAGCAGTAGCCAGAGAAGATTATGAAAGAGGTATACTTATCTGTGGGACAGGAATAGGGATGGCTATTGCTGCCAACAAGGTAAAAGGGATAAGAGCTGCCGTCTGCCATGACCTATACTCTGCTGAAAGGTCTAGAAAGAGCAATAATGCTCAAATAATGGCCATAGGAGCTCTAATAATAGGTTCGGAGCTGGCAAAGAAGTTGGTAGAGGTATGGCTGAACTCAGAATTTCAAGGAGGTCGCTCAGAACGAAAGGTAAAGAAAATAATGGAAATTGAGACAGAAAACTTTTCTTAGTTCATTTGAAACAAAGGAGGAAGAACTATTGCCTCAAAATAAAGGTTCATACAGCAAGATAAAGAGAATTATGAAAAGTATTGTCAAAGAACTTGAAGAAAAGAGAGATTACCTGAATCGACTGGATGGAGAAATTGGTGACGGAGACCATGGAAGAACTATCACCAATGCTTTCAGAAAGGCACAGGAAGTATTATTAGAGAGTGAAAGTGGCAGAGAAGATGAAGCTCGCTTGTCGGGCGAGAATGCTGACCTTGGAACCCTCTTGAAAGGGATAGGAAGAACTATTGCTTTTTCTACTGGTGCGGCGGCTGGTCCCTTATATGGAACCGCTTTTATAGAAGCGGGTAAAGCAATAGAGGGCAAAGAAGAACTTCAGCTGGAGGATTGGGCCAAATTAACTGAGGCCGCTGAAGCAGGAATCATCAAAAGAGGTAGAGGTAAGGTGGGTGAGAAAACCATGCTGGATACCTTACATCCGATGCTTGAAAGCTTAAAGGAGATGCTGACTCAGAATGAATCATTAAAAGAAGCTCTTACGCGAGCTAAAGAGGGAGCCCGGAAAGGCATGGAATCCACCAGGGAGATGGTTTCCAAAAGAGGAAGGTCAAGCCGACTGGGAGAGAGAACCAGGGGACACATTGATCCCGGAGCAGCTTCCACCTATTATATCATAAAAGCTATCATTGAGACGTGCCTTTAAATATGGTGAATGGTGAATCACAAACAAGGAACTAAATGGTTGCAGGGTTTGATTGACAATTCACGATTCACGAAATACGATTCACCAACTCTGTCGTGCCTGATGCGTATTGCGCAATACGACATACGATATAGGCAATACGAGATTGTCCTGAGCGTTTCTTGATAAGTCAGCAAAAGATTAGTGAGAACGACTTTCAAAACAATATCTCTATGGCTTTATAAGGACAGGCAGGAATACAGGCTCCGCAAGCAATACACTTATTCTTATTAAAGGAAATTTTCATACTATTGCGGTCAACTACAATGGCTTCTGTGGGGCAAAGAGAAACACATACCGTACAATGGGTACACTTCTCCTCAAGCCATCTTATATCCCGAGCCAGAGGCTGAATATTTACCTTTAACCTGTTGAGATAGTCCACCCCCCTTTTCAAAGCGCTTTTCTCGCCGCTGAGCTCAATCATAAGCCGCCCTTCCTCTTCTGGGCTAATCTTTGCCCGAAGGATATTAACTACCAGATCATAATCTTTGATAAGTCTATAGGTAATAGGTTCCTCTACTAATTTGGGGGGAAAAGTCAAAACTAATCTTCGCTTGGCCATTGTAAGCTCCTTGTCCTACCTTATTTTTCTTTCCCTGAGAGATTTAAACGTTATTCCTGAATCAACCGAAGGAAGCAGTTCTACTGGCTCAGTCAAGAAAAATTCTCCTTTGTTAATCCAGTTTTTAAGAATTCCTGCAATCTTTCTTGCCTTAGCATAACTAGAGAGACTGGCTGTGGGAACTCCTTTTCCCTGAATGGTTATTTTGCCGCTCTTTAGCTGGGCATAATTTACTTCAGCTAAACTATCCGATTTGCCTTTAGGATAAGCATCACTATAGTCTATAATCTGGGCGTAAATTTCCTCATCTCTAACTGCTGTCCATTGCACTATTTCCTCATTGAGGATCGGGATGGGGAGTCCAATTCCCACCGTTAGATTCACTCCATATCCGGTCAGCGTTGTTCCTCTCAGCCACTCTGGGCTCATTTTCTTTAAGTCGCCTATTACGGCAATGGTCCCGGCCCCTGAGCGAGGAACCCCCTTTTTGGTACGAGGGACGTCAGGATTGTGCTGAGTTCCTTGCCAGGCGATGTAGCCTATTCCACCCCCCAGAAAAATCCTCGTTCCTATGCCAATAGTCTTATAATAAGGGTCATTAAACAGAGGGGACAGTTGTCCCGCACTACAATAATTAGCATTGCCTAATCTCGGCTGCAATATCCCCATATAAGTGTAAATGACTTTATTAGAGAGATTCACAGCTACATTATAGTTTTGATAAGCATTCCTGGGATTAAAAAGAACCGCTTCATTGAAGTCTTTTATATTAATCCAGGTCTCCAGGTTCTTGCGTGGATAGCAGTCTGTCCCATAGGCACTGGCCACCAGCTTTACATCTTTACCCGCCACCAAATCTTCAATTAC
Organism: Candidatus Aerophobetes bacterium Ae_b3a; assembly: GCA_005223095.1. Taxonomy (GTDB): domain Bacteria; phylum Aerophobota; class Aerophobia; order Aerophobales; family AE-B3A; genus AE-B3A. Next base: position 3,806 of record NJBQ01000080.1, on the reverse strand, counting down.
ATGTCCTCCTCCATATTTAAATTCCCCTGGATGGACTCTGTTGCGGGGATCATTATCAGGAAGGGCAGCAGCTCCCAGGAAAAAATCTACAGCAGCCAGACCCGTATAAACAGGAACTTCGTTAAGGTAAGTTCTTCCTCCCCCCAGTTTTATCTTGGGCTTAGAATGTCCTGTGTTAAAGTAAGCTCCTGAGGAACACATTGGTCCAAAGGTGGCACTGGTAACAATGTCTATCTGCCGAGCAGCTTTTCCAATGCCCTTTTTCTGTACCAGGTCTATGATCTCCTCTGCAGTTACTACTGCTACCTTCCCTTTTTTTATCTTCTCATTTATTTCAGCAATTGTTTTGGCCATTTCCTCTCTCTTTGGTATTTATTTTATCTAATAACATCAGCTAAGAGTCAATATTTCAAGCAAAGAGTTCTGTGCTTAAATATCTCTCCCCGCTATCAGGAAGAATGACTACAATAAGCTTTCCATTAGTTTCTTTTCTTTTAGCTACCTTCAAAGCAGCAAATACGGCCGCCCCGGAAGAAATTCCAGCCAGGATTCCTTCTTCCCGCATTAATCTGCGAGCAGTGAGAATAGCCTCTTCACTCTTCACTTTGACAACCTCATCTATTAATTTTAGCTCAAGCACTTCCGGTATGAAGCCAGCCCCAATCCCCTGTATTTTGTGAGAGCCAGCTTTTCCACCAGATAGAACGGGAGACTCTGCTGGTTCCACAGCTATAGCCTTTAGAGTTGGCTTCTTCTTCTTTATAAATCTGGCAACGCCGGTAATTGTGCCGCCTGTACCTACGCCACTTATCAGGATATCTATTCTGCCTTTACTGTCTTCCCATATTTCCCTGGCTGTTGTCCGATAATGGACACCAGGATTAGCAGGATTATTGAATTGTTGAGGAATAAAGACTCGGCAGTCATTAGCTGCCAGCTCCTCTGCCTTCTCTATAGCTCCTTTCATCCCCTCTGAACCAGGAGTTAAGATGAGCTCTGCTCCAAAAGCTTTGAGTAAAGACCTTCTCTCCAAACTCATAGTGTCAGGCATAGTGAGAATTAGTTTATAACCCTTTACAGCAGCTACAAGAGCTAAAGCAATGCCAGTATTTCCACTGGTTGGCTCCACAATAATGGTCTCTTTATTAATGAGCTTTTTCTTTTCTGCTGTTTCGAGCATACTCAAGCCGATACGATCTTTTACACTTCCACAGGGGTTAAAAGACTCTAATTTTGCTACCACTTCTGCCCCCAAGCCTTTGCCTACCCTATTTAGCCTGACCAAAGGGGTCTTTCCTATTAGTTCAATAATACTATCGGCTATCTTAGTCACTACTACACCTCCCTAGTCCTTTCTTCCTGGAAAAAGAGGAGACATTTCTCTCAATCTTCCCACAATCTCAACCAGATTCTCCACCGTATAATCTATATCTTCTTCCTTGTTCTCCCTGCCCAGAGAAAACCTTATTGAACCTTGAGCTATTGCCGGTGGAACTCCAATAGCTGAAAGCACATGCGATGGCTCCAGAGAACCAGAAGCACAGGCTGAACCGCTAGAGGCTGCGATTCCTTTTAAGTCTAAATTCAAAACTAAGGATTCTCCCTCTATAAACTCAAAAGACACATTGAAGGTATTGGGCAATCTCTCAGTGGGATGACCATTGAAACGAATATAGTCTATATTATCTTTGATTTTGTTCTCCAGCTTATCTCGCAACTTCTTTACATGACTATACTCTTGTCTCATTTCTTTACCGGCAATTTTAGATGCCTCTCCTAACCCCACTATACAGGGAACATTCTCTGTGCCTGCTCGACGCTTCCTTTCCTGCTCTCCTCCATGAATCAAAGGATGAATTCTGGTGCCCTTACGGATATATAAGGCTCCTATGCCCTTAGGACCATAGAGCTTGTGGGCAGATAAAGAAAGAAGGTCTATTCCTAACTCATTTACATCTATGGGTATTTTCCCCACGGTTTGAACAGCATCAGTATGAAAATAAACGCCACATGCACGGGCAATTTTTCCAATTTCCGCAATTGGCTCGATGGTCCCTATCTCATTATTAGCATGTATGATGCTAATGAGAACAGTCTCGTTGGTAATCGCCTCTTTTACCCGGCTAGGGTCAAGCCAGCCATACCTATCTACCGGTAGATAGGTTATCTTCTTACCCATTTTTTCTAAGTATTTACAGGCAAACAGGACAGCATGGTGCTCTATGGAAGAGGTGATGATATGTCCTCCCTTTCCCTTGAGAGCGGAGGCTACTCCCTTTAGTGCAAAATTATCGGCTTCTGTCCCTCCACTGGTAAAGACTATCTCTTCCGGTTCGGCTCCGATTAGACAGGCTAATGCCTCTCTGGCATCATCGATTGCTTTCCTTGCCTCTTGCCCGAAAGAGTATATGGTAGAAGCATTACCAAAAATACTCTTATAACAAGGTAGCATTACTTCTAAAACCCCCGGATGAAGGGGAGTAGTAGCATTATAGTCTAAGTATATTCGTCTCATTCAATCCTCTCTTTAAATTTGAAAAATGTATTTGTGTTCAGGCTGCGAAAGACTGGATGTCTTTCTTGACTTCTCAAGTAAATCCTCCAGACTGGTCTTCTCCAAAACCTCTTTTATCTTATCCCCTAACTCTCTCCAGAGGAGTCGGGGTGAACAATCTGTTATATATTTACAGTGAGGCTTTTCTTTGTTATCGAGACAATAAACAGGAGTTACAGCCTCCTTTAAAGCTTTCATAATATCCATTATTTTGATTTCTCTTGCTCTCAAGCTAAGTAAAAAGCCTCCTCCTGGTCCTCTTACACTCTTCACTAATCCTGCCTTACGCAGTTGATTGAAAATTTGCTCTAAATAATTGAGAGAGATTCCCTCTCTCTGGGAGATACTTTTAATAGAAACAGGACCCATACCTTCATGAACAGCTACATCAAGCATAGCTCTCACTCCATATCTCCCCTTGCTAGACAACCTCACTCTTCATCTCCTATTTCTGATGTCTCCCCTGGGGTAATTCCCTCTCTTGCCAGACGTGCTTCTAGTTCTTTTGTCCTGTCCTCTAATTCTCCTATCCTTTTTACCAGAATATTGACTGCTTCAGCTACCGGGTCAGGAAGCTTACCATGTTCAAGATCGATTAACGGCTTCACCAGGCGTCTCTTCCTCTCCATTACTCTACCGGGAATGCCTACCACAGTAGCTCCAGTAGGAACTGATTTAACCACCACTGAGCCAGAACCAATCCTTGCTCCATCTCCTATCTTTACTGGACCAAGAATAGTGGCACCTGCTCCAATAACTACATAATTACCAACGGTCGGATGACGTTTTTTCCTCTCCCGAGTCGTCCCTCCCAGAACTACCCCCTGGTAAATCAACACATCGTCACCGATTTCAGATGTTTCTCCGATCACTACTCCCATTCCGTGGTCGATGAAGAACCTTCTTCCAATCTTAGCCCCGGGATGGATTTCAATTCCTGTCAGAAAACGGCTAATATGAGATATGAATCGAGCCAGAGAAATGAATTCTCTTACCCAAAGAAAATGAGCCAGCCGATATAACCAAATAGCATGCAGACCTGGATAGCAAAATATCACCTCGCAGAGATTCCTGGCTGCTGGGTCTCTTTTAAAAACAGCCTGTACGTCTTTTCTCATCCTCTCAAACATCCACTTTCACCTCTTTAATTGGACGAATTTCCTAAATACCATATAATTTAGTAATTTTGTCAAGTGATATTTTTTATTATGATATATAATACAACTATTTTGTCAACTATTTTCGAAGGATT
>NJBQ01000009.1 GCA_005223095.1 Candidatus Aerophobetes bacterium Ae_b3a | reverse complement strand
TTTTTTAATATTAGAGATAAACAGCTCAAGAAATTGCCAGATATAGATTTAATTCTAGACACAATACAACCTAGTAGCTCTAAAATATTTGTAGATATAAAAAACTCATTGAACCCATATAGAAATCTACAACTTTATGAATTCTTCGAAAAACTTATTAATTTTGATTTAAAAATAATCCCCGTTGTTGTTGCAAGGAAAATTTATGAAAATCCTAAAAAGATATTAAAAAATTATGGAGGAGATTTTATCGAAATTGGAAAAGTTCTTATACATATGGAATTTAGCTATATTTCTAAAGAATTTAATGAAAATATTGCTGATATTACCCGTATTATTCCAGATAAACTCATTCCAAGGGATTTATTACTTAAAACAAAAAATATCCAAAAATTAGAGATTGGATTTAATTTCATTGAAATGGATATTGATTCTATTTTTAAATATTAATTTTTCTAGGTTAAATACAACTATTTATAATTCTTTAATAAAAATTTTTATATAACTCTAAGTTGTTATTCATAAAAAAAGAGCCCCCTAGATTCCCTTTCTTCCTCTCTCTTAGCATAATCTCCTCATACCAATCAATTTTCCCTTGTAAGTATTTAATACATTCTGGTACATTCATATTCATTAGCTCTTTATTTCTATTTTTGATAAATTCTTTTTTATTCATAATTTACCACAAATTTTCTTTTAACATTGGAAATCATTACAATTCTAAATTTGTATTTCTAGTATATTTAACTTTATTGTTTTTTATTAAGTTGAACTGTTTAAACTTAATGTTTTTTTATTAAGTCTTTAAATCTTAGAAAAATAAACCAATAGAAAAAACATAAAAAATGATGCCTCTTAAGACAATAACCCTTCTTATCTCATCTTCCTTTGAAACGATACGTATTTGTTCTTCTCCCTTTGCCAAAATTAGAAAATGTTTTTGGCGATCTTTGATTTCGTTTCTATCAACCAAAACACCTCCATTCAAAAGATTCAAGACTTCATCCGGTGTTAGATATATGACCTCATCATATTTCCAGCCAATCCTTCTAGCAACCTCGTCAAGAAAAGGCTTGACATTATAAAGTACTATTCTTAGTGTATCTGTTCTATCAGTTCTTAAGAATAAATAATCCTGCAATATGTCTATTAGATTTAGCAATTTTTCATTTTTCTTCAGTGTTTGCTTCACTTTTTTTAGATCCTCTTCCTTCTCCGACGTATTTTGCTCTCTCTTCAAGAGTTCACCTGTAGGATCTTCAAATTTCCTTATCCTTTCAGCAAAATAATTCTTTTGCCAAATATCCATATCCAAACTGTAAAATGGAAGCCATGCCCAGCTGGCTGCATGGTTCTCTATCAATCCATCAATTTCCTCGTCGATTCTGCTGCCTCTATTTTTCAACTTTTTGGCAATTTTCAATAGCTCCACTTCCTCTAATTCTGCAAGATTTAGTCTAACTTTTGTCGATATTGTACTCATAAAATTATCGAACAAGCCCATCTTACCAATTTTTTCTAGCTCCTTTTTGAGGTCTTCTTTTATTGCCCCTTCAAGATAGTCTTCAATTATATGAGGTGTCCACATGAAAAGGTAATATTCCTCGAACTTGTTAATGTACTCAGAATAGATATTTCTCAGTTCTTGTCTGGTCTCTTTAGTCAAGTCTGTGTGCCTAATTTGCTTAGTAAAAGATCTAATTTCATCACACAGAGCAACACAGGCTTTAGTATGACCCCATATGAAGTTCTCATCTCCTTCGATTTTCTTGATTACTGCTTCGCCAAAATCACCCCATTCTTTCCCACCAAAGTAAAACTCATGCTTTCTCCCTCTTGGTACATACATCTGATTCTTAAATCCAGCCCCCAATGCGCTAAAAAAGTAACATTTAGGTGATGTTACTATCGGCATGATTTGTGGAGTAATTTGTCTGGTCAGGATTTTTGCCCAATCTACCTTGTTATTCATGGTTTGACTTTTCATGAATGTTACCTCCCAAGGTCGTTATATATCGTGATTGAAGTAACCATATCTTATTTTCTTGGATACACCATTCTATGTCTTGTGGATACTCAAGAACTCTCTCTATGTCTAAACAGACCTTGGCAAGATTTTCAATCAGAACGTCATCCAGGCAAAATGAAATCGTTTTATCTTCAGGCGTGTCTATTCGCACCACACCGTTTTCTGTAGTTTCTATTGTTACTTTTTTGCTTCCAAGGATCTTTCTAATGACTTTGAGACTGCTTTTCTCAACGATATAACGGTCAGGGATAACCAAGCCCGAGACTACTGCTTCGCCAAGGCCCCATGAGCATTCTATCACAATAACGTCTACATCTCGGGTATCAGGATGTGCTGTAAATGTGGTTCCAGAGATCTCTGACGGGACCATCTCCTGAACCAGTACTGCCATACTTTCTAGATGAGGCAAGCTCTTTCTAATACGATAAATAATCGCTCTCTCATTGAAAAAAGATGCCCAGCATTTCTTGACGTAATTTACGATCAAGCCAGTCTCTGACTTTATGTTCAGGTATGTATCGTGCATGCCAGCAAACGATGTTCTTAAGCTATCTTCGCCCACAGCGGACGACCTCACAGCGACATATCGAGCATCCAGACTATTTGAGCACTTCTCGGTCTCTGAAACTATTTCTGGGGGCATTTCCCCTGCTGAAATTGAACTCCTAATCTCCTTACCATTTGCCTTGAAATTTGTCTTATCAATTCTAGATGCCACTTGCTCCATTTTTCCCACTAGATTATTATGCTCCAAAAAACTGAGAAATGCCTTAGACGTGACTACAAAACCCTTAGGGACATCAAAACCCTTACTGGCTAGTATGGCTAACGAGTATCCCTTGCCTCCAAGTTCTGAGACTTTTGGCTTCTGTATTTCTAGAAGCATTCTTACCGTGCCGATTTCAACCACCTCTTTATGATTGGATAACCGAGTAGGTTCATAAATCTTTCTACCATTTTCAGACTTCGGCGTACATCTGTGTATGACCTGATCATATACAAAATCTACAATCTGTAAAGTGTCTGTGCTCGTAATGTCAACATAAACTAATTATGTCACCCTTTCTACAAAATAAAATGTCATACCCCTCCCAGTAAAACTTCCCTTTGTAGTCACGGGATTGCCTGGTACCTCTGGCAGGACGATATCAGAATTTTTTTCGAAAACTTCGAAGGAGAAATAAAGATTCCGGCCTATGATATTCCGGTCCAACGCAGGGCAAATCTTAATACTTGTCAATCCAGTTTTGGGCAAGTACGGCCATATTGTGTTCAAATTATCGGCCACCTGCACCTGAGGCCATTATGACCGTGACTCTAACTTAAGAAAGTGGTACAGTTAATGGGGGCAGATAATACATCATCCTGTTCTCTAAATAATCTTTATCGCTTCTTCTTTTCAGTGAGCAGGAAAAAGGAAACTAATCTCCTTTTTCCTCGGTGCTTTTCTTTCCCTTCTCCTCTCCTTCAACTACACGGCCTTTCCTAAAATACTGTGTCAGGTCAGGGTCTGGCAAAGGTTCATTATCCGAGTTATTTTTCTTCTTTGCACTCAATAAAATCGCCCCCTTTCTAGCTAATTAACTAAAACGCTTGACGCAAGAAAAATCACTCCAACAACTACACAAACTAATGCCCAATCAACTATAAGACCTCTCATAAAAGCTTTTTTCTTATTGTACGTCAAAGCGTCTATAAGAACCGAAATGACTTGCCTTAGAACACTCTCGTAGTCTGCGTCTACATATTTCCTAGCCAATACTCGAGGAGTAGGACCTCCTCTGATCTTCCAAGTCTTTATGGCAAAGAATGACAAAACAAGACTAGCACAAATAACGCATACTCCAGTTATGAAAAGCGGAACAAATGGTATACCACGCGGATAAAGTGCAAAGGCAATAGACAATATTACTCCACTAAAACTAAAAACAGTAGCTGCTCTCTGAGCATGACCGGTATCGATGTTTAATATAAAATCAAATTCACTTTTAACAATCTCATAAATTTTTTCTACAGTTCGAATATCCCTTTGCAGCTCACCATTCGTCATTTTCTCTTCGACTCTCCTCTCTCCCCCTCCTTCGTCGCTCTCCTTTTTTAACCGATGCTTTGTAACCCATCTCCGCAAGAACATTCGGGCACTTCTTAAACCTACGTATCTGACCCTCAATACCCATTTCGAGCATCCTTGCTGCCCACTTAGGGTTCATAGGGCCCTCTTTCGAAACGTCGTTTTCCCCCAGCACAATTTTGACTTTGCTCTTCTTGGTCATTCTCATCAGCTCCCGACTCAATTATAAATAATTAGAAAGGGGGTGTCAACCCCCGAATTGAATCAAAGTCAGAAAAATTGAAAAATGGATTGAAGTAAATAACATAGAAGAATTGGATGGTCACAAATTGGTCACAAGAAGGGGAAATCAAGGAAGTGACCGAATGAGGTAGGTCCTGAAACCTTTTTCACTAAAGGGATTGCTGGTGCGCCTGGCAGGACTCGAACCCGCGGCCCGCGGTTTAGGAAACCGCTGCTCTATCCTCCTGAGCTACAGGCGCATGCCTGGAAAGACTCTTGATACGGGATTTGTGAAGCCCTCTCTTCTTGTCTCAAAAGCATTCTATCACAAAAAAGCGTTCTGGTCAATACTTACTCTGTTTTGGAAGCCTGCAAGATAGTTTGTGCTTGTTGATCTGTGGGCTCGAAGACCGCAGTAGGATAGAGTTTTTGTAGTTTTGTCTAAGTAAAGACTTGTTATCCCTCATATAGCGTTTTATTTCTTAAATATTCTACCGCATTTATCAATATCTGCTCTTCTCCAAATCCCCCTGTTTTGGTTATGACTGATAGCCCATCAAAAGGACCACCCCTAAGAATGCCTACGGGGACTAGATCAGCCAATTGTCTTTTTACCTCTATTCCCGTGGCCTCTAAAGCACGAATGATGGATACTGAAATATCGCCACCTGTAAGTACTAGCCCAGAGACCTTCTGGATATCTATTGTCTCTCTCACAACCCTGGCAAGGAATTGCTCTATTTCGGTAGCGAAGTAGTTTTCCTTCTTAGGTTTGTTTGGCAAATTTGGCTGGTAATTATTCTGAGGAGTAGAAAGGATTACGTTAGAGCCCTCCTCTAGAATCGAGCACACTGTCTTGATAGTTCTTTTGAGCTCATGAGCTTTGTTCTTGAAAACCTGCATTAGACTTAACTCTACTGTCTTTACTTGGTGATGTGCCCTGAGCTTTTCTACTTGAGCTCGACTAACTTTGTTCAGAGAACCGCAGACCACCAGACAAGGATAAGTATCACGGAAGCTGCGTGGCGGGAAGAATTGTTGAAAAAGGCCTGCTGAACCCACAGGCAATATCTTCAGATCGATTCTTAGAATCGCCTCTCTAATAATACCTAAATCTTCGTTCGTGCAGGCGTCGCCTACCAGAATTCTCGCTCCTTTTTCATAACAGGTTCTAGAGTACTTTATTGTCTCCTCATATCCTGATTCTACAACTTGAAGGGGAATTCTATCCACTTCGTATCTGCTTTTCTCTCTTATTAGAGTGGGAAGATAGGATACCTTTGAAGACCCAATGCCCTCTGAGTATTGCGTTTTGCCAACAGGAATGTGGTTTACCAGATGATATCCTCCCACAGTGATTCTTTTCATCTCGGGCAAAGCGGGAACGAAAAAAACCATATCCGCCAATTTCTCATCCAGGATTGCATCTATTTCTTCGGCTAGGTTGCCCCGAACAGTAGAATCTATTTTCTTGTACATCAATCCACTCCTAATCTTCTCAGAGCAACCCAGGACAGCTTTTACTCGCTCATAGGCTCTCTTTCCATCCAGGTGACGAGAGTCGAGATCAATTACTAACGCATCATAGTGATTCAGAAGAGATTCAATTTCTGCATCTCCTGGCTCTCTAATCAAGACAAAACTTCTCTTTTTACAACCTACGAGAATCATTCCAATCTCGTGTGCTCCGGTCAAATCATCTGCAATAACTATAGCATTCTTTTGATAATCGTCGATACCTATCATTTGCTCTCCTCAAACCAGATCTGAATCATATGTCATTGAGAAATTGCCATTCTGGTGAGAGTTATACAAGTTTTGTACCTGCTAGAGAATCACGAGTTCTAAGATATATAAAAAGCGCTCCTGCTAGTAAAAGAGGGACAGCGCCTAATTGCAAGGCTGAAATAAGTCCCAAGTTGTCAGCCAAGAAACCCATTATCCCAGGGGCGGCAGCACCTACCAGAATAGATAGACACTGAATGAGCCCATAGGTCTTTCCCAGAGCATAACTTGAGACTAGATTAGCCAGATAGACGTTTTGTGGAGGAAATACACTCGAATAGCAGATTCCGAAAAGAATGAGAAGTAATGCCAGGTTAATGGGGTTAGTGGCCAGCGTCAATAGAAGAATGACCGGAATAGCGATGACTGTTGCCATCAGAATAACCAGCAAGGAAGAAAATCTATCCACTAATCTCCCGCTGAAGAACGAACCTATCATTCCTCCCATAGCTGCAAATATGTAAAAGTAGCCAGCTTTCCCTACTGATATATCCTTTGCGTGCACCATAAAAGTAGGAATGAAATTATACACACCATAGAAGCTTATAGTTAGTATCAGGTTAGCTGCAAAGAAGATAATCAAGAGAAATAGAGTATCCCGGGATAGGTGAGCCGACTCTAATTTGGTTTGAGGGTGCGACTCCCGTTTCCTTATTGGAAAACGAAGAGAACGGAAAAAGAAAGGAGCAAATATTAGGCCCGGCCAGGCAAGAATAAAGACTATCTGCCGCCAGCTTAACATTCTACCGGCCAGATAGGATACTCCTGTAAGCATAACTGCCGCTCCTATCCACCCGGAGAGCATAAAAGTGCCTAGAATTCTGCCTCTTCTTTCAGAGAACAAGTTCATAAGCAAAGCAATCGTGCTCGGATGAAAAGTACTGGCTCCTGCTCCTACCAGAAGTGAGGCAAGGAGCAATTGCCAGTAGAAGCTGGTGTTAGCACAGAGTATCAGGGCCAAAGAAGCAATCAAGAATCCTCCACTGAGGAGAATTCTCTGGCCAAAACGGTCACCTAAATAGCCGCTAATGAAAGAACCCAGGCCGGTAGTCACAGTGAAAGCGGTAATTAGAAGACCTGCCTGGGTATAGCTTAGACTGAATTCCTTCTTAATAAGGGGAAGAAGAATGGGGAAGATGAGCCAGTACATATCAGTTAAGGCATGACCCAAGGATACCGACCTGAGGATATTGGCAGATACATTTCTTTCACTCATAGGAAGATTCGAGACCTATTATGCCCATTTTTCCCCGATCAGATTGAGTCCTTCCAGGGTCAATATAGGATTGACATCATCTATTTCTTCGCATTCCTGAGCCAAGAGAATACCCAGACCTCCTGTAGCGATGACCTCTGTTTTTTCTCTCAGTTCCTCCTTTATCTCTTTTATTATTTGCTTAATTCCTCCCAGCGAGTAGTAGAATATTCCTGAAACCAGACTGTTCCTGGTATTTTTGCCAATTACCCCTGCTGGTTTTCTTAATTCCACAGCAAAGAGTGCTTCTGCTTTTTCAGCCAGGCTTTCTATGTTGCATCTTACTCCCGGAGCAATGACCCCCCCTAGATATTCTCCCTTTTTCGATATTACATCAAAGGTGGTAGCAGTCCCGAAGTCTATGACTATTGCCGGAAGTTTGTATAATTCAGAAGCAGCAACCACATTGGCTATTCTATCCGCTCCGACTTCTCCTGGATTGTCGCAAAGAATAGGAACTCCTATTTTATCTCCTTTTACCTCAAAAGAGGGAACCCTGAAATATTTCTCCACTGCTCTTTTCAGAGGAGCAAAAATAGAAGAAACTACAGAAGAAATAACTGCTTTTTCAATAGTGACTTTTTCCTGGCAATTGTTTGTCCACTGCGAAAGCAGGATTCCCCATTCATCGATCTCCTTCCTGGGATGGGTGGCAAACTCACCACTTAGAATCAACTTTCTCTTCTTAAATAATCCTACCTTAACTAAAGTATTGCCTACATCTATTGTTAGATTCATTTTCCCCTCACCCTGCCCCTCTCTCCTGAGGACAAGGGTACTCTCCTCAATGTTTCTTGTTTTCCCTATCCGCTAATACACCCTTCTTCAGGACCAATCCTTCTCTGTATCCCACTCTCTAGTCTCAGAACTAATCTTCCTTTCTCATCTATATCCTGCACTAATCCAGTAAGCTCTTCCTGGTTGATTTTAACCTTTATCTGTTTTCCCAATAAAGAAGAAAATAGCCGAATTTCCTGCAAAAGGGCTGAAGAATCATCCAAAAAAGAAAAATAAAGTCTCTCCAGCTCTTCTAATAGACAGTGTTGAAAAGTTTCTTCTGGAACATAACATCCGGTCTCTCTCTTAAGGGAAGTAGCAGTAAAGCACAAAGGAGAAGGAAACTCCTCTATATTCACGTTAACACCAATACCCATTATGACAAAAACCACTTTTCTCTGCTCATTCTTTGCCCGACAGAGAACTCCTCCTATCTTTTTCCCGTTTATTACAGCGTCGTTAGGCCAACGAATTCCAGAGGAAAGAAGAGGAAACATTCTCTTTATACTGGTAGTTATTCCCAGGGCTCCCAAAAGACTCAATTGAGATATAGAAGAACTTACCATCAAAGGACGTAGGATAAGAGAAAGCCATAATCCTCGCGGAGGAGAAAACCAATAATGATCCACTCGCCCCTTTCCCTCAGTTTGCTCTATTGCTATTACTACTGTCCCTTCTTCTGCTCCCTGTTCTGCCAGTGTATAGGCGATATCATTAGTAGATTCTACTTTAGAGTATGAATAGACTCTTTTTCCGAACACTCTTGTATCTGAAGTTGGGCTCATAATCTGGGATATTTCCCCCTCACCCTTTGCCTCTATTAGTTCATAGTTCATGGAAGAAAACAAGAAAAAGCACAAAATCATGGTTCATCGATACAAAGAACGGACGATGAACCAGTTGGCTAACGGAGCTAGCAGGTCAATGAACAATGAACTACGAACAATGAACACAAAAGGGGGAGAGGAGCATTATTTTGTCGATGAACCATGAACAATGAACTAATTTACTATTCTAATATTTTCTCCGCTTCTCTTTTATCCTCTTCTAGCCTTTTAGCCAAGTCAAGAGAAGAAGAGAATTGCTCTATCTCCCTCAGTCTGGCCACCAGCTCAATCTTAATCTCCTCACCGTAGATATCATCCTGGAACCCCAGTATGTGTACTTCTACCCCAAAAGACATATCTTTGAAAGTGGGTTTACTGCCTACATTCACAATCCCTTTATAATAATTTCCTCCTACTATTACTTTTCCTGCATAGACTCCTGGGCCAGGCAAAAGCTTCTGGGCATAAGGCTCTAAATTGGCCGTAGGATAGCCTAAATTTCGCCCTCGCCTTTTACCTTTAATTACTTTTCCCAGAATAGTGGGATAACGACCTAACCAAAGGGCAGCTTTTTTTACTTCTCCTTCTTTTAACCAGTGGCGAATCAAAGAACTACTGACTTTTTCCTCTCCTACTTTCAAACAAGGAATTACCTTTAGCTTATATTCAAATACTTTCTCGTTCTCCCTTAGCCAACGGACGTCTCCTTCTCTTTTATTGCCAAAAACAAAATCTTCTCCTACTACCATCTCCCGTATTTCTAGAACTTGTCTGATTTTTTCGATAAAGGAGTGGGGAGAAAGAGAGGCAAGTTGGGAAGTGAAATCAAGAAGCACAACTAAGTCTATTCCTATTTGAGCTAAAATCTCTTCTTTTTCTTCCCAGGTGGTTATGAGAGATAAGGGCCTACCAGAAAAAAATCCAAAAGGATGGGAAGCAAAAGTAATAATACAGCTTTTCCCCTTCCTTCTCTTTGCCTGGCCTGCCACATACCTGATGATCTCTTGATGTCCTTTATGAATTCCGTCATAGAACCCAATCGTGAGAATGACATCCTTATACTTTTCCCTTTGAGAGAAACCTCTTCTAACCTCCATTTTTAGATCAATACTCTGAGATATTTAAATCCCACTCTGTCCTGGCAGAAGTGGGTCCCCTTTTGTAAGCTTATCCCCACTGCTAGAAGTTTTCCCTCCTGCGTACACAATTTAACTCTATCACCTTTTTCTAGCTTAGAGGGTAGCTCGTGTATGTGGGATAAATAAAGGGGTCTACCCCATCTAACTATCTTTTCCACTCCCCTCTTTATTGTAACTAGAGGGAGGTGTGGCAAAGCATCTTTCAAAGAAAGAAGGATTTCTTCTCTTTCTTCTTTACTTTTCCCATCTAAATCCTCAAGTTTCCTGGCCTGCTTCAAATCAAAGAGACCTATTCTGGTGCGACGAAGAGATAACTGATAGGCTCCAAAACCGGAAGCTTCCCCTATGTCCGCACAAAGGCTTCTAATATAAGTTCCCTTGGAACAATGGGCTCTGAATTCTACTTGAGGATGGGAATTAAAGCTGAATCGAAGAGCTTGAAGCTGATGAACATTAACTATTCTGGGGGGACGCTTTACCTCCTGGCCACTTCTGGCCAGTTCATACAGTCGCTTGCCGTCATGATGAATCGCAGAGAACATGGGAGGAGTCTGGACTATTTCCCCCTGGAAATGAGCAAATATTTCCTCTATTTTTTCCCGCGACAAAGAAGAAGCGTCTTTCTCTTCCACTATCTCTCCTTCGCTATCCAGAGTGGAGGTAGTAACTCCGAAAATCATTTTGCCCTCATAAACCTTACTTAGGACTTGTAGAAAAGGAGCTAATTTTGTAGCCCGACCCAAACATATGAGAAGAAGTCCTGTGGCCATTGGGTCTAATGTTCCTGTATGTCCTACTTTTTTTATCTTAAAAACTTGTCTGACTCTATCCACTACATCATGGGAACTTAGCCCCCCTGGTTTGTCAACTAAAAGGACCCCATCCAGTCTATTTCTGGTATAATCTATTTTCTCCAAAATTTCTTTCTTTTTCATTGTAAATCTGTCTTGGAGATTGCCTCGTCGTTCGCTTCTGGCGGTGACAGGCGGGAAAATCTCTAGAGAACTTCCATTTTTGAATCTATGAGAGAAATATCTCTCTCCTTTTCTACAAACCTCATAATCTTAGATAAAACCCTTTGAGCGAAGCTTCTTTCCGTAGTTATGAGGGCTACTCCCACCAATGCTCTTTGCCACAAATCCTGATAACCAATCTCAGAAACAGAAACATTAAAAGTATTTCTTACACGGCTAATTAGCCTTTTTATAATACTGCGTTTGTCTTTTAAAGAATTAGGAGAAAACAAGCGGATGTCCAACTCTAACACACCTATCACCATCGTTCTTTACTCAACTCTTCTACTTTCATAGGCTTTGATCAAATCGCCCTTTTCTATATTACTAAAACCATCTATATTTATTCCACATTCCAGTCCAGTCAAAACCTCACTGGCATTTCGATTAAAACGTTTAAGACTGCCAATAACCCCCTCTCCTATTACCTCTTCCCCTCTAAAGACCTTTACCTTGCTTCCCCTCGTCATTTTCCCCTGGCTAACATAAGAACCAGCTATTTTCCCTGCTTTGGGGATGCTAAATATCTCCCGAACCTGAGCCTCTCCAACCTCTTTCTCTTCATAGCGAGGCTCAATGAGACCTTCTCTCATTTTCTTAATATCATCTATCATTGCATAGATAACCTGATAATTTCTTATGTTTACCCCTTCTTCTTTGGCTAAATCTCTATTGGCTGAGGATGCCACTGTATTAAAGTTTATTATTATCGCCTGGGAAGCAGAGGCCAGAAGAATATCGGATTTTTGCACTTCGCCCACTGCTGCGTGAAGGATGTCTATCTTTACTTCCTCGCTTTCCAAATTCTTTATTGTGTCTGAAATGGCTCTTAAGGAGCCCTGAGTATCTACTTTGACAATGATATTCATAGTCTTTTGTTCTTCTTCCGGCTGGGACAGACTCTCTAAAGTAAATACGTCTCTCTTTATTAAGCCCTTCTCTCGTTCTTTTTCTTTGATTGACTCTGCTATTTGCCGAGCCTCCTTCTCATTCTTTGCCTTTCTGAAGGTATCTCCAGGCATACTCACATCAGAAAGCCCTAAAACTCTTACTGGCATAGATGGCCCTGCTTTCTTAATTGTCTCTCCTTTCCAATTAATAAGAGTCCTTACCCTTCCGTAAGTGGAACCTCCCACCAATATATCACCTATCTCTAAGGTTCCCTTCTGGACAAGGAGAGTAATACAGGGACCCCTTTGTCTATCTAATTCACCTTCTATAACTACCCCCTGGAAATCTCCCTCTGGCTCTGCCTTTAATTCCAGCATTTCTGCCTCTAAGAGTATCATTTCCAGGAATTCATCTAACCCTTGACCCTTCAAAGCGGAAACCTCCACAAATATGGTCTCGCCTCCCCATTTTTCTGGCACTAAATCATATTTGCTTAGCTGCTCCCTGACTCTTTTCAATTTTGTTTCTGCTTTATCTATTTTATTTATAGCCACCATAATAGGCACTTTAGCCGCTCTGGCATGATTAATCGCCTCTATTGTCTGAGGCATAACTCCATCATCACCGGCAACAACTAAAACAGCAATATCGGTAACCTGGGCTCCATGGGCCCGCATATTGGTAAAAGCTTCATGGCCGGGAGTATCAATAAATACTATCTTTTTCCCTTTACATTCCACCTCTGAGGCTCCAATCTTTTGAGTAATCCCTCCCACTTCCCCTCCAGCTACGTTAGTTTTACGCACAGCATCCAAAAGGGAAGTTTTCCCATGGTCTACGTGACCCAATAAAGTCACGACGGGAGTGCGTGCTATTAATCCTTTCTCTTTAGGGGAAGGTTTCTTCTTTACCAGCTTTCCTTCTACCCTCTTAATCTCCTGTGCGGAAAGACCGCTTACACTGGTCTTTCCTTTTATCTTCAACTGAGAAAGAACCTTCAGAAGCTCCTGGTTAGATAGATTCAACTTTCTAGCCAACTGATAAATACGCATTAATCCTCCCCTTCCGGCTCTTCAGGTTTTTGGTTTGCCTGGCTGGTTTCCTCCAGAATCTTTTCCGCTGTCTTAGTCCCAATCCCTTTGACTCTGCACAAAGCTTCTACTCCACCTCTTAAAATATCCTTTTTGGTCAGAAAACCAGCTTCTCTCAAAGAAATCAACGTTTTCTCTCCTACTCCCGTCAGATGTTTCAAAAAAGTTGTCTCTTCTATTATTTGGCCCAGGGATCTTATGTCAATCTGCCAGCCAGTTAGTTTTGCCGCCAGTTTTACATTCTCTCCCCTACTTCCAATAGCTAGAGAAAGTTGGCTGTCAGTAACTATAACCTTTGCTTGTTTTTTGCTTTCATCAAGTTTAACTTCGACTACCTCAGCCGGTTTCAAGGAATTCTTTATAAAGGTAGAAGTATCTTCACTATAGCGTATTATATCAATTCTCTCATCTTCCAGCTCCCGCAGGACTGCTTTGATACGAGAACCACGCAAACCTACGCAAGCCCCTACAGCATCCACCTTTTCTTCCGTAGATTCCACCACTACCTTGGCTCTCCTACTTGCTTCTCGTTTTATCTGCCTGATTTTGACAATATCTTCTTCTATTTCTGGCACCTCCAGCTCGAAGAGTCTTCTCAAGAAATCGGGATGGGTCTGAGAAAGAATAATGCGAGGACCTTTAGGTTCTCGAGTAACTCGTAAAATATAAGCTCTTACCCGTTCTCCCTGTCTATACCTTCTACCAAGTAACTGCTCTCTCTTAGGAAGAATCCCTTCTGTTTTACCCAGATCAATAAGAATAAAGCGATCAGCTCGGTAACGCACCGTCCCACTAATTATTTCTCCTTCTCTTTTCTTGAATTCCTCGTAGATTAGATCTTTTTCCATCTCCACAATTTGCTGCATCATTACGTACTTACCTGTGCTAGCAGCAATCCTACTAAACTGAAGAGGATCTGTCTCTACTTCTATTCTATCTCCCAATTTTACCTTCTTATCAATTTGCTTCCCTTCCTCTAAAGAAATCTCTATTCCAGGATTGTATACCTCTTTCACCACCTCTTTAGTAACCAAAACCTGCAGCCTTTCATTTTTTTCGTCTAAAAGTACTTTCAAATCTTCTATTGGCTGATTATATTTCTTTTTATAAGCAGAGGTCAAAGCCTCCTCAACACTTTTTAATAACGCCTCTGAAGAAAGGCCTCTTTCTCTCCCCACACGCTCTAAGAGAAAGAAAAATTCACTATTCTGCATCCTTTATTAGCTCCTTTACTCTTTGGGAAATCCCGTTTCTCCCGACTTTTTCTTTCTCCCCTCGCCGGCGAGTTTTGATCTCTATCTTATCTTCCTTTAGGAAAATATTACCAAGAATTACCTTAAAAGGAATACCCAGAAGATCTGCATCGCTAAACTTTATTCCTGCACTTACATCCCGGTCATCCCACAATGTATCTATTCCTGCTTTTTTTAAACGAAGATAAGTCCCCTCTGCTGCCCTGGCAGTATCAGGAGAAGTGGCTATAACTACCGCTTGAAAGGGAGCAATCTCCTTTGGCCAGATAATACCATCCTTATCATAATTCTGCTCAATAACTGCTGCTAAAAGTCTGCTCACTCCTATACCGTAACACCCCATGATGAAGTATTTTTCCTTTCCCATTTTGTCCAGAAAAGTAGCTCCCAAGCTGGAGCTATATCCTTCTCCTAAGTGAAAAATCTGACCCAATTCAATTGCTCTTTTTATTTTTGTCTCATTTCCACACAAAGGACAACTATCTCCTAAAACAGGAAACCTTATATCGCCTGTGAGAGTCGGTTTGAAATCCCTATTAGGATTAACATTTATTAAATGAACATCCTTCTTATTGGCTCCTGTAACGAAATTCTTTCCTTGCATCACTGTATTATCCACCACAAGCTTATTTCTGTCAAGCCCTACTGGTCCAATAAATCCTATCTCTGCTCCTATCTCTTTTCTGGTCAGGTTATCTGAAGCGAGTTTTAGTTCCTTTGCCTTAAGAAGCAATCTCAGTTTCTCCTCATTTACATAATGGTCGCCTCTGACTAAAACTGCTATCAGGCCTTTATCAGTCTCATAAAAGATGGTTTTTAAGGTCTTCTTTTCCTGGCAAGCAAGAAAATGGCTAAGTTCTTTGATGGTCCGAATTCCTGGTGTAGATACCTCCTTCACTGGCTGCCTTTCACCCTTTTCTGCCTCATCTGTTATACAGACAGCTCTTTCCAACTTAGCTACATATCCACATTTTTCGCACTCCACTATTCTATCTTCACCTGAATCAGTCAGAATTATGAACTCATGCGAGAATTCTCCTCCCATAGTTCCTGTGTCAGCCTCTACTAATCTATAATCCAAAAGACAGCGAGAGAAGACTCTCTTGTAAGCCTCTTTCATTTTCTCATAAATCGCTTTTGCCTCTTCTTTGCTCTGGCAAAAACTATAGGCGTCTTTCATCAAGAATTCTCTTGCCCTGATTACTCCGCCCCGTGCTCGCGGCTCATCTCGAAATTTTGCCTGAACCTGATAAACTATGACCGGAAGCTTTTTATAAGAGTTTATTTGCTGTTCGATTAATTGAGTGATTACTTCCTCGTGGGTGGGACCAAGCACAAAGTCAGCTCCTTTTCTATCCTTGAAACGAACAAGTTCCTCTCCCCAACTCTCCCATCTTCCGCTTTTCTTCCAGAGCTCGGCTGGTTGGATAAAAGGAAGAAGTAATCGCTGCGCTCCGATTCGTTCCATTTCTTCTTCTATAATGCAAGTAATCCTGGCCAGAACCCTATACCCCATAGGAAGATAAGAATAAATACCAGCAGCAAATTTCATTATCAATCCTGCTCGAAGCATTAACTGGTGACTCACACACTCAGCTTCCCTGGAAGCTTCCTTAGAAGTGGTAACTAAATATTGAGAAAATCTCATTAATTTAACCCCTTAATAAAAAAATAAGAGCCCTTTTGAGGGGCTCGGTAAATGTTTTACCTTCTGCTGACAATAATAGTAAATATAAAAGAGACTGTCAAGTGGCGAAGGTAACAGTGGCGAAGGTAAATAATGGGAGGAAACGAGGAGATATTATCGTAGAAGCTCTCTTATTGGAATTGTAGGAATTTTGGAAGGCTCATGGATAGGGAATTATCAGTAATCCCATCATAAATCAAATATCTTACCAGGATTTAAAATATTATTGGGATCAAAAGCCTTTTTTATTTCCCTTAACATCTCAAGATGTGTATCACTAAATGCCATGGGAATATATTCTTTCTTAATAACTCCTATACAGTGTTCTCCCGATATTACGCCACCACGTTTTATACAGTCCTCATGTAAAAGTTCTCTAACTATAGCATACTTTTCTTTCCACTCCTCTTCTTTTAGTTCCTTAAACTCCTTACCTTCTTCTATAAGTTTCATAATATGAGTATGTACATTTCCATCTCCGGCATGGCCATAGCTGGGAAGCCATATATTATATTCTTTAGCAATCTCATCTACCCTGTCTATATGATTGGCTATCTCAGAGCGGGGAAGCGTAATATCCAGTATCTCAATAGTATTTGGCTTTAGGCCCTCGTAAAGATTACTTCTAATGGCTAAAATATCTGCCTGTTTTCCTCTATCGTCTGCTACTAAAATATCTTGAGCATTACAAGCTGTAGAAATATCTGCTATGAGCTCTGATGCTCTATCTATTTCATCTTCGGAGGAACCGTCTATAATTATCATTAAAGATGCTTTCCCTTTTTCAGAAGGCCACTTTTTCCCCAATAGTTTTTCAGAAAACGAAAGAGTATCGTTTTGTATAAATTCTATAGCCATAGGCCTTATACCATTTAAAATTATCCTGGGAACTGTTTCTATAGCATTATGCAATGAGTTATAAGGAATAATTAGAGTCCTTACCTTGTGCAGGGGAGGCATAAGAAGTATTACTGCCTTGGTAATAATGCCTAAGGTGCCTTCTGAACCAATCATTAGATGCAAAAGGCTATAACCGGTACAATTTTTCATCAGCTTACCGGCGAGGTCTAAAATCTCACCATTGGGAAGAACAACTTCTAGCCCCTTTACAAAATCTCTCATTACTCCATATTTTACTGCTCTTGCTCCCCCAGCATTGGTAGCAATAGTACCTCCCAGATAGGCTGATTCATCTCCCGGATGAGGTGGAAAAAAAAGTCCTGCTCCTTCAACTTCTTCATAAAAGTCCATCAGGGTAACTCCGGGCTCAACGACTGCCATCAAGTTCTTCTTATCTATCTCTAACACTTTATTCATCCTCTCGAGAGATAAAACTACGCCCCCATAAATAGGAACACAGCCAGCAACTAGGCCTGTCCCACCTCCTCGAGGAGTAACAGGAAACTTCTCTTTATTGGACAGCTTCATAATTTGGGAGATCTCTTTTGCATTCCTTGGCTTTACCACTACTTCTGGAAAGTGATGCACCCAATCAAGGGAACACTCATCGTGAGAATAGTCCGTCATTTTCTCTTTATCTAAAATAACATTATCTTCACCCACAGTTTCCTTTAATCTTTCTATTGCCCCAGCACTTATTTTCTTGTATCCTTTCAATCTATTCCACCTTTCAAATAAATCAAATTTCTTGCTTATCATTCCCTTAGAACTTCATAAAGAAGCTTGTAGGATTCCATCAAATCATTATGCATTTTTTGATAGACCTGAAAGATTTTCGTATATTTTTCATAATTTTCTGGTTTTGGTTTCAGGACATCTACAACTTTAACGCATCTTTTAACTGCCTCCTCCATATTCTTAAAGATACCTACGCCAACCCCTGCCAGAAGAGCTGCCCCAAAGGAAGAATCATCTGCTGTAGTTCTAAAGGCTCTTATTCCCATTACATCACACACAATCTGTCCCCAGAGAGAACTTTTTGCTCCTCCACCAATTAGCCGAAAATCCCTCATAGGAATATTTAACCTTTGCAGTACCTCGAGGCGGTCCCTTAAGGAAAAAGCGACTCCTTCTAATACCGCTCTGGTAAAATGTTCCTTTCCATGACGCATAGTAATACCTACAAAGTCTCCCCTCAGGTAGGGATTCTGAATTCCCCCTTGTAGGTCGGGATGAAAGATAAGCCCCTCCGATCCTATAGGAGCAAGAGCGGCTTTAGTATTCATTAATTCATAGGGAGAGATATTTGATGCTTTTGCAGAAGTTACCTCTTCTTCACATAAAGCATCACGGAACCACCGGTACGATATGGCACAGGAAGTAGTTGCGCTGAGCATATACCATTTTTTAGGATGTAAATGGTAGTAAGTGATTATCCCTGGAGTTGGATACGGTTTCTCCGTCACTACGGCGACATTGCCGGCTGTGGCAAGCTTAATTATGCCCTGTCCTTCCTTTATAGCTCCATTCCCAAAAGCTTCCACTGCCTGATCAGTGCTTCCCACTATTACCGGAGTCCCCTCGGCAAGAGCTGTTTCTCGAGCTGCTTTTCTGGTTACTTTTCCTATCACTTTAGTTGCAGAATAAACTGGCGGGAGCTTGTTCAGGGAAATACCTAAAATCTCACTACGAATCTCTTCAGACCACTTCTGGTTTACAGCATCATACATAAGAGTTCCCAATGCATCCGCTCTATCTGTTGCCCAAATCTCTGTTAGCTTGTAGCGAATGTAATCCTTGGTTATGAAAAGCTTATCAAATTTCTCCCATACTTCAGGCTTATTCTCTTTTACCCAGAGAAGATAGGGAAGCGTCCAGTTGATGTTAGGCTCTTGATAGGTGATTTTGAAAATATCTTTGCCAAAGTTTTTTCTTAACCATTCTACTTGCGGCATAGTCCTTCGATCTGTCCATAAGATTACAGGTGGTATAATATTATCCTCTTTGTCTAACAAAATCATAGTATGGGTTGGACCATCAATGCATACACAAGTAATATCCTTTGCCTGAATACTCTGTTGCGACATCGCCTGTTTTAATGTTTGCCGAAAGGCATTGTACCAATCATTTGGATTTTGCTCTGCCCATCCCGGTTGAGGATAAAAAGTAGGATATTCTTGATAGGCACTGCTCAGGATATTTCCATCTACATCAACAAGGGTAGATTTACATCCTCCTGTCCCAATGTCCACACCAAGCATACAAGTTCGCCCGCCGTTCATTCATATTCCTTCTTAATAATCGAGTTTACCCAAATGGTTCTTTTCATAAATAGGCCGCGTATTCAGGTCAAATCGAGGCTGGTCATTGCGACAGGATTATACACTTTTATAACGAGGATCAGGCCGAGAAAGAAAGAGACGTTTTTCTCCCGCCATGATCCACAATATATAGAGAAAATTTCCCGGAGAAACAACTACTGGATGGTAACCCTTAGGAAGTAGAGTAACATCATTATTCCCTATTGTATAAGTTTCGTCAATTGAGCCGTCATCGGTATAGATCTTTTGCATTCCAAACCCTTGGGAAGGTTTTGTTCGAAAGAAATAAATTTCTTCCATATTTGCTTCTTCAGGTGAATTATCAAAATCATGGCGATGAGGTGGAAAGGTCCAGTTACCAGAAGGAAGCATTGTCTCCCCAATAAATAAATTCTTCGCCTTTATCCTGGAATCAATAATGAAATAGGCATCTCTTGTCCAATTTAACCGCCCCAGAGATTTATGCACTACCTTATCTGGAGTGATCAATTCAACCTCCCCTCCAACATCTGAAGAAGCTTTACATATAGCTATTTCTACCGTTCCTTTTCCTCCTGTTACCTCGTAAAATGTATGGCAGGGTAGATATACCGAATAAGGCTTGCCAGCAAACACATTTAACCTCTCACCAATATCTTTAAATTCAAAATCCCTCCCCTTCACTGAACACTTACCGCTGAGGATAATGAGGACTACCTCTTTGTCGTTGATCTCCTCTTTAAAAGTAGCTTCCTCTTTTAACCTTAGTATTCCGAACTCAATATGTTTCATCCTCTTATCACTCTCAGCGATAATTTCAGCATAACCTTCTTTTTGAGTGTACTTTTCTAGTAGATTCATCTTTCACTCCTCAGCTTTTAATTTATGAACTGATACTGGACTTTAACAAGAATTTAAGTAAAAACCAACTCCTTCACTTGTAAATAGCGGGAAGCAACGCTATCATGATCTTTAAACCACCTCGAAAGATAAATAAAACCGATCTTTCTAGATGAGATCATATGACCTTATCTAGAAGAACCTTGCTTCTGCAGAAGCCATATTTCTCCTACAAACTTTGCCAAATTCCTCTCTTTACCAGGTGCCTGGGAACCAGAAAGATGAGAAATGTCGCCAGTATAAGCATTTTGAAAAGGAGCTAGCTCTCTGAGAGAGCCTTTATGATTTCCTGACAGAACTCAGGAAGATCATCCGGGACCCTGCCGGTAATAATATTATCATCACGAATAGCAGGAATATCGTGAAAATCTGCACCTGCATTGATCAGATCATCTTTTACAGCAGCATAACCGGTAGCCCTTTTCCCTTTTACTATCCTAGCTGAAATTAGAACTTGTGGTCCATGACAGATGGCGGCGATTATGTTTTTCTGTTCATGAGCCGCCCCGACAATATTAAGAGTTTTTTCGTCAATCCGCAAGCGATCCGGTGCGAATCCGCTAGGGATAATAATACAATCAACCTCATCGACATTTAACTTATCAATAGTGACGTGTATAAATCTCCCTCCCTCTTCCATTACAATAGGAGGAATTACGGAACCAAATCGGCCAGTAATAGGTTTACCTGGAAAAACTGGTCGGGGATGAAAACCAGTTTCTAAAGTAGCCAAGATGATTTTTGCTTCTTCTTCACTCAGTCGTAGTAATGGATAAAGAACCTCAATATCTTCGAACTCGTGAGCGACCAACATGGCCACACCCTTGCCTTCCAATCTACCCACCTAAATCCTTCTTTCTTTAGTATTTCATTCTAAATTAAAAACGTGCTCCAGATAAAGATAAAATATTTTTTCGGAAATTTAGTTTTATTCCATTTGATTTCAAGATCTCTACCATATCTTCCCATTGCTTCTCTTCTACGGGAATACCTTTTTTCTTTCTTTCTTGAGCTTCTTTAAATTCGATTTCTCCTGGTAACAGAACTTGCTTAAACCCTTCCACAGGAACACAAGATTTACAGTCTCTAATTAAACGATGGACTTTGAGTTTGAATTGCTCACTTCCTGCGAAGTTTTCTGTATTAATAGCCATCATAAAGTAACTTGCACCGTAGAGAGTGGTCACCAAGCCACCACCCAAGGGTGGTGGCTTATTAGTGGGGTTCTTTCGTTTCCTTAGCACAGAGCTCTAACTGCTCTGTGTGGTGCTGGTAATATCTTATATATTTTTTGATCTCATCTGCGGTGACTTTATCTCCTGATATTCCAATATAGTATCCGCGTGCCCAGAGCTTTCGCAGTACAGCTTCGTTGACTCGGTCTTTACCATCAAACGGTGTTACCATTGCAGGTATAATTCCTTTTGGTTCTAAAAACATTGTGCTTCTCCTTTTTAACAGAATAGTAATGTCCCAAGCCCATACTGGAGACTTTAGACTTACACTATAACTACCTCAATTTTTAAGAGTTTACATAACTCTATAAGTTCTTCCTGAATATCCTGGTAAATTACTGAGAAATGGTGCTCGAAACCTCCGTAAATAATAGTATTTAAAACATCTTCAACTTTACTTTCCAGTTTTACTTCCTGTGAATTCCCATCTAGATTAGTCTCTGTCTTGATTGCCTTGCCTTGGGTAATAAACATCCTATACTTATTTCTTATATTTCCAAGCCTGGCAATAGTTACTGCTCCTTCCTTAAGTGGAAACCGTGAATTCAGGCCTGTACCTCTGGCGATACCCTCAGACAAAATTATTTTCGCATCATCAGCTGCTAAAGAAAAAGGGGCTGAACCACAATGCCATAGGAGAGCCGTATTCTCTGCCTTATCTATAGAGATCAAATCTGCAAAAAAGGGTGGTTTTCCTGTTAGATATTTTTGGATAAGCATAGTTGCTGCTCCCTCTACATCTGCCTCACAGCTTGTTGGAAAACCACCATTAGTAAGTTTGGAAAGAGTGGAGCATGCTGCTAGCCCATAAAGACTAATAAACTCTGGCCAACACTTAACTGCTAAGCCATTTAGTGCATATTCTTCTATAATTTCTCTAAAAATAAGATAGAGTTTAGCAAACTTTTCTAGTTTTA
Source organism: Candidatus Aerophobetes bacterium Ae_b3a (assembly GCA_005223095.1). Taxonomy (GTDB): domain Bacteria; phylum Aerophobota; class Aerophobia; order Aerophobales; family AE-B3A; genus AE-B3A. The sequence continues at coordinate 19,065 of NJBQ01000009.1, read as the reverse complement.
CTTTAGGAATTCCTGTAATATCATCGTAGTTTTCTATAATCTCCTTTATAGTCAAGTTAATTTCTTTATTAGAAACCTTCTCTGCCCTAGCAAAGACTTCTGCTATATCAATATGATGGATTTCAATGCCAAAAACTTTTCTTAAAGCCAACTCATCGAAAACCACATTATAAAATCCTGGAACTCTATATCCCACTAAACCTACCCGTGTCTTCTTGAGAAGATTTATGGTTTCTACCACCCTTAGAAACCGACTCATCGATTTGAGAAATTCTTCCTCGGTAGACTCAGCATAAATGAACTTGATCTCTCTCCCCATCTTTGTCAGAATACTTGAATTTAAATTAACTCCACATAGTGAGTTTAGTTTTGGTTTGCCTCCTTCAAAGGATGGCTCCGGGACGGCCCAAAGAAGTATAGGAACATTGAATTCCTGAGCAATGTTCACTATCAATCCTCCCCAAGCAAACGTGCCATTTTGGACAACTAAAACATCAACATTCACGCTCTTAAATTTGACTATTGCCTCATTTACCTCCTCTAGATTAGTGACTAATTTCTCTATGGGAATAATTTCAACATTATCTATGGTCTTTATTTTCCTTATAGACTCAGCCAAAATTAATTTTGCACATTCTGTATCAAAGTTTGATCCGCCCAAACTAATAAATCCTACTTTTAATCGGTTCATATATCCCCTCGCTTTCAATGATTAGTGACTCAGTACTAATAAATTTAGTCGGAAAGTTTTGTGGTTTAACCAAATCGTAATTGTCGATAAACACCTCACCAGTAAGGTGTACAGTATCTTGGTGTAATATGTAAATTTTGGGTCTACTTCATCACGAAACTACTTCATGCTCTCTATTGCTTCTTTTTTGCTAAATCCAAGATGTTATCAGCTTTAATCTTTGTCGTTTTGGAATCTACTTTTTCTACTCCGTATCTTTGATATGCAGCCCAAGCGAGAGCCGAAGAGGTATACTCAGTAACCAACTCAAAAGGGCCTTTTAAGTAATAAGGTTCGATTTCGTTCTTTCTTTGAAGAGCCTTTTTCGCTTTTTCGGCAATCAGGCCTCTTGAGGATTCTTTGGAAAGACAAATAGCAGCGGTTCGATTTATTCCTTCCTTAACTATAGCTACCTCTATATTGGGAATATAGCTTCTGGCCTCCTCGCAGGCAGCTCTATCTCCGGTTATCAATAACACTGGTACATTGAAACAACCAGCTAGAATGATGAGAATTCCGATTTCTCCTATCTTTTTTCCATTTAACCACATATTGGCAATAGATGTAGGGCAATAGGTATGGTTAAGGTTTCCATCTTCAACGCCAGACATTGCATGATGACCTATAAGGAAAACAGCTGCAAAGCTCTCATCTAAAAAACAAAAAGGCTTAGGGACAGGCTTACCTAAGAAGACCTTTGCTTTTGAATGGAGCTCTTCATACTTTATACCACCATAGCCATGCCCATCAATAACTAAGATTTCCTCTGCTCCCGCTAAAAGTGAGCCTTCTATAGCTGCATTAACTTCCTGAGTCAAAAGACTTCTGGATTCCTCATAATATCTACCGTTTGGATAGGCCTGGCTTTCAAAATCAAACACTCCTGCTACTCCTTCTAAATCAGTCATTATATAGACTTTCATGATATTTCCTCTCCCCCTTCCAGAGATTCTAGATACCCGCGATTAAAGTCGTGGGTATCTACTAACTCCCTGCCCATATTCTTTTGAGAAGATGGGCAGCCAACTTCGGTTCCCGTGTTCTGGTGAAAACACCTTTTCGATTCAGAATAGCCCGACGAGAATGCTGAGCTGTTTTGAAATCAGCAAAACACCATATATGCTCACCTGCCATATAGGGCTTGGATTCAACAACCTCGCAGTACCTTTTAATGAGTTCAGCTTGATATTCTTCGGTGAACAGCTCCGGTGGATGAGCATGAAGACCGGCTATAGCTCCGGCTCCAAACTCAGTCAAAATGATTGGTTTCCTGTGAATCTTGTGTAGCTCTTCCAGTTCCTGATCCAATTTATGACAGGCTAAGTCGAGCTGTCCGGGTTCGCTATACCAACCATAGTATCTATTCAAACAGATCAAATCAAAGTATTCAAGGGACTGTTCCTTTAGTCCGAGCATGGAAACTAAGGTTACTGGCCTGGAGGAATCGAGATTCTTAGCATGTTGATATAGTTCTTTAAAAAAGTGTTTAGCTTCCGGTTTCGTTGAATGCGGCTCGTTGGCTACAGACCAGATAATAACACTGGGATGATTTTTATCCCGGCTGATGAGCTCATTAAGGTATTGTTTACAGAGGGTGAGTCTTCTCTCGGTGCCTTTTCCAAAGAAAAGGCCCACCGCAGGAATCTCGTCAATGATGAGAAACCCCTCTTTATCTGCTATATCCATCATTTCCTCTGAGTAAGGATAATGAGAGGTTCTGAAAGAATTGGCTCCTATCCATTTCATTAAAGAAAAGTCTTTAATAATCAAGGCATGGTTTAGTCCCCGACCAATGATGGGAAAATCCTCATGTTTTCCAAAACCCTTAAGAAAAATGGCTTTTTTATTGAGATGCAACTTGTTTCCTCTAACTTCTATTGTTCGGATACCTATGGACAGGGAATATCTATCAATTATTCCCTTGGACGAACAAAGCTCCACCGTTAGCTCATAAAAATAAGGATTCTCCGGAGACCAGAAAGAAGCATCTTCTACAACAAGTCTTCCTTTTGCAAGATTTCCCCGAAATTCTATCTCCTTATAAAGTTTTACCTTATCACCTACCAAATGGACATAACCTCTCTCTCCGTCTCCTCCTTGTTTAATTATCTTGTAATCAACTATTCCTTTTTTATTTTCAATGTCAGTAACTACAGTTATATCCTCAATGTAGTTTCTGGGAGTAGAAAAAAGATAAACAGGTCTGTGGATACCACTATAGGGAAAGAAATCGAAGTGAACATTCGGGTATAGCTGATTTCGAGAAGAAGATTTATCCTCGGCAGGAATATTTCCCGGAGGTACCCTTGTTGGAGAGAGCTCATTCTCAACTGCAATTGCTATCATATTCTCTCCCCCAACTATCACCTTATCAGTAATCTCAAATTGAAAGGGTAGATGCCCTCCCTCATGTTCTCCTATGAACTTTCCATTAACCCAGACCTTGGCATAGTAATTTGCTGAGCCAACCCTTAGCCATATGAGTTTTCCTTGCCAGGCTGAAGGTAAGTAGAATTTTTTGAAATACCAGGCCAGGCCCATATAATTCTTTGTATCGAGAAACTGCTCATTCCAACTGGCAGGAACAGCGATATCCCGGCATCCTTCAACACCTTCCTGCCATCTTTCTTTTTCACCAATCTTATCAGGATCAAGTTTAAAACCAAAAAATCCGGATAGATCTAGAACATCCCTGAACTCATTCATCCTTGGATATAGCATTTTTTTCCTTTTATGATAGCCTTCATCAAAAGTATGCTCTATTAAGTAGAATTAGCAATGGTTTTAAGATTTTCTCTATATCTATCGTAGTTTCTTCTTTTATGCGAGATACAACAGGAGTCTCCCCAAAATTTCTAAAGAAACTTAAGTAAGATTTTGAGGAAAGTCCGGAGACTCTATGGATATAGTCCCCGTATTCTCGTGGCTTCAGCTACTCTTTCTATAGCTAGAATATAAACTGCTTTGCGCATGGTAACTTTTCTTTTCTCGCTAACTCGATAGACGTTATCAAAGGCTTTCTGCATAATGTCTCTTGGTTTGAGATTAACTTCTCTCTCCGTCCAAAAGGAAGCTTGGAGTCCCTGAACCCACTCAAAGTAAGAAACAGTAACACCTCCCGCGTTAGCCAGAATATCGGGGATGATAGAAATGCCTCTTTCTTTGATTATCTGGTCCGCTTTAGGAGTGGTGGGTCCATTGGCTGCTTCCACTATGAGTTTTGTCTTTATTTCACCGGCATTCTTTTCGGTAATCTGATTTTCCACTGCTGCAGGAATCAAAATGTCACAATCCATAGTCAAGAGCTCTTGGTTGGTGATTCTCTGCCCGTCCTTATAACCAATCACGGAACCGCTATCTTTTAAAGCCAAAGACACTTGGACAGGATTCAATCCTTTGGGATTGTATATACCACCTGCTACATCGCTAATAGCAATAATCTTATAACCCTGCCGGCTAAGAAGATGAGCTAAATTCTCACCTACATTACCATAACCTTGAATAGCGATCGTCTTTTCAAAAGGGTCAAATTTAAACTTCTTGGCGGTATTCATTAAAGTGAACATTACTCCTCTTGCCGCAGCCGCATCTCTTCCTAAAGATCCACCAATGGATATAGGCTTTCCGGTAACTACTCCGGAAACAGAATAACCTACATCCATACTATAGGTATCCATAATCCAGGCCATAACCTGAGGATTGGTATTAACATCGGGAGCAGGAATATCCTTTTCTGGTCCAATAAAAGATATAATTTCGCTCACATATCTTCTGGTTAGTTTCTCTATCTCTTTTAGAGATAACTTCTTAGGATCACAAATTATGCCTCCTTTAGCACCTCCGTAAGGTATTCCTACAACAGCACATTTCCAGGTCATCAGCATAGCTAATGCTTTTATTTTCTCTAAGGTAACATCAGGATGATATCGGATGCCACCTTTGGCCGGACCACGAGTTACATTGTGTTGAACCCGAAATCCAGTAAATACTTCTATTTTTTCACTGTCCATCTGTACGGGGATGGAAACAGTAAGGCACCTTTTAGGATGCCTCAAAATTTGGTGAATATTTTCATCAAGATTGATTTCTTCAGCTACCTCATCCAGTTGACTCAAAGTCATTTCCCAGAGATTAGATTTTTTTTCCATTGAGCTCCCTCTAAAACTAATAAATGGCACTTTTTCCTACTTCGGCCGTCCTTATTCTCACAGCATCTTCTACCGGGATGACAAATATCTTACCTGCTCCAATAGTCTTTGCTGTACAAAGTCTTCGAATAGTCTCAATTACTTGTTCTACAATCTCCTCATCCACAACTATCTCTACCTTTATCTTGGGTAAGAACTTAACCTTTTTATTTATCTTTTCTCCTTCAAGATAGCCCCTCTGAGTTCCAAAACCCTTAACTTCGCTTACACTCATTCCCCCAACATCCATCTTTACTAATTCATCCTTTATCTCATCCAGTTTGGATGGTTGAAAAAAACATTCTATTTTCTTTAACATCTCTTCCTCCCTTCAAAATCCATACCTTTAAGCATTAATGCGACATTCTTTTTAGGTTGGAAACCTCTTAAAGGATAAAGCGAGACAGATGTTTTAACCCTATTAATAGTCCTTCTTTGTGCCTTTTACCTTCTAATACAGGGTCTTCATGTTCAATATCTATACTTCCTTGGTATCCTACATCAAGCAATGCAGTAATAACTCTCTGCCAATTAATACTGCCCATACCCGGGATTCGATATCGCCACCAGCCCTTCCCGTAAACTCCCTCCTTTGCAAGCTTATTATGCAGTATTTCCGCATCTTTAGCATGTACATGGTAAACCTTCTCTCCATAACCATATATCGCTTGTACATAATCAATTTGAAGCCAATATAGGTGTGAAGGATCAAACTCTAATCCCAGGTAAGGGGAATCAACTGCATTAAATATTAAATCCCAAGCTTTTGGCGTATAGCCCATATTTACTCCTCGAAAAGGAAATCCATAATGTCCCCGCATCATAGGACAATTCTCAATAGCTATTTTCACTCCCTTTTCTTTAGCATGCTCTACATAAACAGTAAATACTTCCTTAAATAAAGGGATATTGTCTTCAATGCTTTTTTCTGGGTCTCTCCCGGCAAAAGTACCCACTACTTTGACATTTAGTAAAGAGCAAACGTCAATGAGTTTCATAAAATAATTGTTGTTCTTTTTTCTTTGTGTAGAATCAGGGTCTAAATGGTTGGGAGCACTAAGTAAAGACGAAATTTCTATATCATATTTACTAATAGTCGACTTTACTTCCTCAATCCCACCAGCAAGCATTTTATAAGCATCAAGCCTTTCATCGGGACGAGCTCGTAGCTGTAGACTCTTAAAGCCAGCCTCACAAGCAAACCCCAATATTTCTTCAGAGTAATCTGCGAGAAAACCAATTTTCATAGAAATTACCTCCTCTAATATTTTTTATTTCTAAATACTGCTCACTCATTCCTAAGTTAAGCCACAGCGTTGTCAACTCTATTATTTTTTTCTTCGCATAAGCCATACTACCTTCTTCTTCTGGATTGATTCTACGACTGCCAAGGCTATCTTCAACGATTCCATTCCATCTCTCACCGAAGGTAAAACTTGTCTTTCTTCAACTAGACTTTGAACAAATGCTTTCATCTCTGCGAAATAGGGTTCTTCTCTTTCTTCTTTATTCTGTTCTCCTTCTTCAAAATTATTCTTTCGGGTAAACACCTTAATCACTTTACTGAAGTCATCGTAGTAGATTGTTCCTTCTGTTCCTACAAGGTAAAAATAATTATCAATCGGAACTCCTCTTCTAATCCAACCGCCGTTGGCTAAACCGAGAAGACCGCTCTGAAAACCTAGGTTTGCAAACGCATAATCCATTGGTTCTGCAAGCTTTGGATCAAGCAAAAGACCCTCTCCCGAAACTTTAATTACCTCTCCAAAGTACCAGCGGAAGAGGTCAAAAAGATGAATCATTGTGTCCACAATAAAGCCGCCGCAGGCTTCTGAGTCAGCAAACCACTCACCCCATTTACGACTATATTGGTTATTTACATAAGCAATATGCCCTATTTTTGAATTTCCCAAAAGAGGAAGTAATTTCTTAATCCTCTTTTCTGGCCAGGAAAATCGCCTATGAAAACCTACTCCAAATTTAACTCTTGATTCTTCCACTGCTTTTACTACCTTTTCTCCCTCTTCTATAGTTCGGGCTAAAGGTTTCTCACAAAGAATATTCTTTCCCTTTTCAGCAGCTTTTATTATTGTTTGGGTATGAAAAGGCGTTGGAGTAGCGATAATAACGGTATCGATCTCTGGATGGTTAAGAATTATATTTTGGTCAGAGACAGCTTGAACACAATATTTCTGACCTAATTCTTTTGCCACTTTCAAATTTATGTCACTTACTGCTATTAACTTAGCCTCCGGAATCCGGGAGAGAGATTGAGCATGAATCTTCCCCATCCTCCCACTGCCAATAATACCAACATTTATCTTTTGCCCCACCTTTCTACTACCACCTCTTTTCCGGAAATTTCAACTTGTGGACCTCGGAGGTGCCTATTTAATCAACGTTTGATAGACCTTTGATCACATAACCTTATTCTTAGAGCTCCCAAGAAGAATATCAGTAAATATGCCCCACAGCAGAGCTGTGGGCATTTTCAAATGCAAGGATAAGGGGACTCCGTTCCCTTATAACCCCTGCCATTCATCCCCCCAGCAAGCTGAGGGGTATTCTGGCATTTTTTTATAAATCTGAACTCCTTATTATTTTGAATTAATCCTTCTACTTTTTTATTAGTTCATCTACATTGTCCTTGATCTTGGCAATGCTATCGATGATCATCTGAATTCCAGAACGGTCAACCATAAGAACTCTATGGCTAAGCGCTACCTGCTGATGGGCACAGAACTCTTCAGCTACAGGTAAATAAAGCTTTTCGTAATCCGGGATGGGGCCTATACCCTTAGCCCAGATACCCTTTAGGTTCTCCTTTTTAAATGCAGGATTTTTGTAAAGGGGTACACCATAAGCAGTACCACAGGGAACGCCTTCTGCGTTTAATGCCTCTATAAATTTATCCCTGGGAAGTCCTTTAAATTCATCGCTGTTATATCTTATAATAAAAAAGTAATAGCCCCTCTTGGTAATTCTGGGATCTCTCTTTAAAGGCTCTACTCCACCAATCTTACGAAGTTCCCTAGCCAGATATTCACCATTTTTGTGCTTTAGCTCTGTCCATTCTGGGAGGTGCTTCATTTGGGAAAGGAGCAAGACCGCCTGGAATTCCGTCATCCTGTAGTTAGAAGATAAGATAAGGTGAAGGTAGCCTGGTACACCTGCCTTTCTACCTATATTCCGTATAAGGGAAGCTTTTTCTGCTAATTTTACATTATTGGTAAGAACTATACCTCCTTCTCCAGCAGTGAGGGATTTACTCTGCTGAAAGGAAAAACCGCCAAAATCTCCTATTGCTCCAACTTTTCTTTCCTTCCATTTAGTTCCATGAGCATGAGCAGCATCCTCGATAAGCAATAGGTTATGCTTTCTTACAATGGGCAAAATGGCATCAAAGTCCACGGGATACCCTCCATAGTGAACGGCTATAACCGCTTTTGTCCTGGACGTGATAGCCTTCTCTATGGCCTTTGGATCTATGGAGATGGTATCGGGATCGGAGTCAACAAACACAGGGATAGCTCCAACCTCGGTTACAGTAGAAACGGTGGAGATGAAGGTAATTGCAGGCACTATAACCTCATCGCCCGGCTCTATTCCTCCTGCCTTTAAGCACAACTCCAAACTCACTGTACCGTTTGCCACGGCAATGCCATACTTTGCATCCTGATATTTAGCAAATGCCTGTTCGAATTGCTCTACTCTAGTGTGAGGGAAACTCCAGAGAGAGCTCTCGAGAACCTCCAAAAGAACTTTTTTGTCCTCCTCCGTTGCCTTAGGCCATACAGGTATCTTCGCAGCCAATCTTTCCGCCGCTTTATCCCCTCCATTTATTGCTAATTTAGCCATATTCTTTAACTCCTCCTTTTTTTGATAATCTTGACCCTGAAAGGTTTACTCGTAAGCACCTTATCGCCTCAGATAAGGTGCTCTATTTTGGTGCTCTTTTAAGTCAGAGTGAACAAGAGGTGGCAAAATATCTTATCACCCTTAAAAGCTTGGGAATAGAAGAGGTTACTTGCTTCATTGTGGATATGTGGAAATCTTTCCCTCAAGCTATATATGAAGTTTATCGTAAGGCAAAGATCCAGTATGATTATTTTCATATCTGGGAAGCTGTAAATTATCACCTGGGCAATGCTATGAAAGATTGCTTCTGTTATTAAAACTATCTTGAACCATATTCTGCCACAAGATATTTCTTAGGTATTTCTGCACCCACAGTATATTGAATCCTTCCTAATTTAACCATTTGATAAATATTAACTCTAAATTCTGGATTGATACATACGTGCATGTACGCTTCTCTTTCACTCACCCCATATTCTTCGACCATCCACTCCATGAGATAGATAATAGCTCTTTCCACAGCTTCTTCCAAAGGCCGATAAGAATACAAAGACACAATCGATTCTTTCTTTTCTAAGCGAAGAAATGGAATAACTTTATTTTTAATAACATTGCAGCTTAGTGTAACTTCTGCTCGGGTTTCATCGGCTGCACCGTAGAACTCTGTATCTCCCTGAGTTCCATGTACGTCTCCCACATACAGTAGGCCACCATCGTGGTAACAATTAATATATACTTTAGTTCCTTCCTTAATATCACGACTATCCAAATTTCCACCCCAACTTCCTTGTCCAACAACACTTGTTTCAACTTCGAATTCTGGAGCTACACCTATTGTACCAATAAAAGGATGGAGATCCCAAGTAATTTTATCGTTAAATACAGCTCTTCCATCTCTTGTTGTTCCACTGGGGCCTGGTAGGTGCTTTAGGATATGTGTATAAGGTTCACTAAGAATTTCCCACTTTTTAGAATCCCCTAGAGGACCCCGTCCACCACAAAAAGCGGTTACCCCCTGTTTATCGGGAATTATTTCCTTAATATTTACCACAAGAAGATCTCCTTTTCTGGCTCCTTCTATATATACAGGCCCGGCCATAGGATTACCTTTCGGAGGGTTAAACTTTAGGACAGGCAGATGCTCGATTATTGGTAGTCTATCTTCAGACCTAAGATACCCAGAGAAGGCATCCTCTGTCTCCACTGCAAAGACTTCCCCTTCTCTTACTCTTAAAACAGGTTCATCATGTCTGTTAAACCCATACTTCATAGCCTCTTTACGTGATATCCGTTTCATTAACTACAGCTCCTAAAGTGTTTTGGTAAAAATTGCTTGCCTTCTTCTAAGGTAATTCAAGTGGAAAAGACCAACTTTTTTTGTTATCTGCATCTGCATTGATTCAAGGCTACCACCTAAGATTTCCCTTGGAAAATCTAGCACTATTTAAAATTCTATTTTGTGCAGATTTCAGTGGTTAAAATGGCTATTGTTGACCTTTAACTGTCAAAGTTAAGCTCTAGTTTTAATTCGATCTCTCTACCCTTTTAGCCCTGTTAAGGTTATGCCCTCAACAAATGTCCTTTGAGTAAAGAAAAATATTACAATTATTGGAATGGTCATCATACTGGAAACTGCCATTAATAAATTAACTGCTGTATGATGTGCGCCTTGAAAACCACTCAGGCCCAAAGATAAAGTAAACATAGAGTCCTCACTAATATAGATTAAAGGTCTGAGAAAATCATTCCAGATCTCTAAGAACTGAAGTAAACCTACAGTAAAAAGAGCAGCCTTAGAGAGAGGAAACACTATCCTCCAATAAATACTGAATTCAGAGCAACCATCTATCTTCGCAGCGTCTGAAATGGAGTGAGGAATATTCATAAAGAACTGGTGTAAAAGAAAAATATAAAAAGCCCTGGCTGCAAGAAAAGCCGGTACCCAAAGGGGCTTATAGGTTCCAAGCCATCCTACATGCTGATATATAATATATAAGGGGATCATAATAACCTGGTAAGGAAGTATTATAATACTTATAATGGCTATGAATACTATATTCCGCCCTGGCCATCGAATACGACTGAGACCGTAAGCGACAAGCGAACAGGAGAGAATTGTTCCTACGACATTCATAATACAAAGATAAAGGGTATTAAAGAGGTATTTTGCAAAAGGTATGAACATTAGAGCCTCTGGATAATTTTCCCACCTAACAGGATTAGGTATCCAGATAGGAGGAAAAGTAAAAATCTGAGTTGGTATTTTTAAGGAAGTTACAAACATCCAAGCCAGAGGAATAAGGAAAGTAACCGCCCCCACTGCAAGAAAAATATATACTACTCCTGCCCTTATTATTTGGGATTTTCTTTTGCTCCTCATTTATTCTTCCCTCCCATAATATATCCACCTTGCGGAAGTCTTAAATATGGCTAACGTAAATAACAGCACTATAACGAATAGAATCCAAGCTAATGCGGAGGCATAACCGAATTTAAAGTAACTAAACGCCGAACGATATAGGTAAAGAGCGTAAAATAAGGTGGTATTCGCAGGTCCACCATCTGTCATCACATAAACCTGAGTGAATAGTTGGAACCCCAGTATTAAATCTAGTATCAGAACAAATAATATAACAGGACTCAACAAAGGGAGAGTAATATAAATGAAATTATGCACCCAGGTAGTGCCATCCAACTCAGCTACCTCGTACAATTGCTTCGGGATTCCTTGAAATCCAGCTAATAAGATAATGATCATTCGCCCAGAACTCCAAATACCTAGGATTACAAATGAGAATTTTGACCATTTAGGATCGCCTAACCAATTAGGAGCAGGCATTTTCAGGAATTCCAAAACATTGTTGACTATCCCATAATGAGGATTGAGAACCCAGACCCAAAGTATACCCATAGCTACAGGGGTTATAACGCTCGGCAGAAAGTAGATTGCTCTGAATGTAGATCTAAATTTTATGCTCACATTTAGGAGAGCAGCTATTATGATATCTGCTGCTAATCCCAGAGAAATAAAAACTCCAACATAATAGAATGTGTTAAATAAAGAAATCCTGAACAAACTATCGTCCAACAAGAGTTTATAGTTTAAGAATCCCACCCACTTTGGTTCTCCTATTACACTATAAGTAGTGAAAGAATAATAAAGAGAAGCTGCAAAAGGATAAAGATAAATAACAGCAAACCCAATCAAAAAAGGAGAAACAAACAATAAACCATTTCTTAAGTTAGCCCTCTCTATTCTTTTAGATTGACTTTTCTTCTTGAGTTTCATTTATTTCTCCTTAGGTCTACGAGAAAGGGGGAAGGGGTCGAAACATAGAAAGAAATTCCCCCTCCCTCTTAGACCCTTCTTACGGTTTCTAGTTATTTAACTATTCTTTCCAATTCTGCCTGAACGGATTTCTCCACATCCTCCAAAGCCTGCTTAGGTGTCTTTTGACCATATATAGCGTACTCAACTGCCGCTATCAACTCATCTCTATAAAACCCAAGCACAGGAACAGAAGGCCATGGATGAGAAAATGCAAGAGCCTCCACAGATACGTTAACCTTCCAATCAGAGGCAAACATCCACAAATTAGCGTATTCTGGACGGCTAACTAAATCTCCCACCTGATAACACCAGAGGGGCATTGCAACAATTGAATACCATTTCATAACTTCCCAAACTGCCTCTGGATACTCTTTCATTCCCTTTGCCCCCGTGGGTACGAATATCAGCGTTCCTGCAGATATTCCTGCTTGTCTACCACCTTCTGGGATAGGTAGATATGGAGTCATGTCGTAGTTAATATGAGGTGCATATTTATCCATTTGTGAGTAGGAAAAGCTTCCCCCTGCCATCATAGCTGTAAGACCACAGGTAAACGAGTTAATTGTTTTTCCACCAGGGCCAGCAGCAGCGGTAGCTTGTAATAATGTTGATATTTTGGTGGCCCCATATTTCTTGGCATAGGACACTTCCCATTCTAAAGCCTTTACATTTTGAGGATCAGCTGCTGTAATGCGGCCAGTTTCAGGATCATAAAATTTTCCTCCATTTTTCCACCCCCAATGCATGAATTCTTGGCTTCTATCGTCCCAAGGAATAAAACCTATAATTTTGTACTTGCCTGTAGCGTCCTTCTCGGTGAGCTTCTCGGTGTAGAGATCTAATTCAGACCATGTTTTTGGAGATTTCTCAGGATCGAGTCCAGCTTCTATAAAATAATCTTTATTCCAGTAGAAAACCATACTATCAGATTCAAAGGGAAGAGCATATACGTGGCCTTTGTATAACATATCCCCCCATACCCCCGGGTACCAGTCAGCAGGATTTACCTCAGGATCCGCCTCAACGAGTTCATCTAAAGGCTCTGCATACCCTCTTGCGGCCCACTCAAAAACAGGTCTTCCTAGTTGGACAATATCTGGAGGATTTCCAGCAGCTATAGCTGGCATCAGCTTGTCTTTAATTGTAGCCCATGGTGCAGTAGTTACCTTTAGGTTAACTTCAGGAGATATTGTACCAAGGATTTCTGACACCCAAGTTGTCCAAGGCTCTTGGGAAGGATTGGGAAACGGGCTCAAAAGAGTAACAGTTGTCTTCTCTGCACTAGCTGCTGTTAGAACACACCCCAAACTTAATACTCCTAGCATTAATATCCCTATGAACACAACAATAAGTCTCTTTCTAATACCTCTCATTTTTTTCTCCTAGACATAATTTATTTTGTCTCTTATGGCGCCATGTGGCACCATATTTCTGCGGAAAGCCTCTCCAAGAAAAACTAATCTTTCCATACTCTTTTCTCTGTAGGGCTTCCCTTTTCCCCAGCTAACGGCCTATTTATTCTCTTATTTCTCACCACCCTTCTGGCCCTATTTTTAACTTTCCCTTTTGAAGACTTAACCTCACGAAAAATTACCGTCAGTTACCCCTATTCTGTGGGGAAAATTTCACTAATCGTTAATAATTTTTTGAAGTCTCACTCAAATTTTTAGTAAGATTATTCAGACAATGTCCTCTGAGAAGAGCAAATGAAACATTTATTTTTCCTCAACTATCTTCCCAGGAAAACCTATGAGAAAAAACAAAGAATAAGCTTAAATAGAGTCTGACAAAGAACTTTTATAAAATAGGTTCTTTAGTCCTGAATTATATCAATCATCTTGACCATGGGGACAAATGGCCCTATAGTAAATTACCTTTTTGAGTAAGAACTTTTTGACTCTTTTAAATTAGCCAGCTTCAAAATTAGAGATATTTCCTGTCTCTGTCCAAGGAATATCTTCTAACCTCTTAGCACCTTCTTCCAATCTGCCAAGAATTGTTTTATTCCAATATCCGTCATTGGATGTTTTACCACTTCCTCAAGAATTTCAAAAGGTAAGGTGATGATATCTGCACCTACCAGGGCTGCTTCCGCAATATACCTTGGGTCTAATACACTGGCAACGATCATTTCTGTTTTACAATCATTATAGTTTCTAAGAATCCGCGCAATTTCTTCTGCCAATTTAAAACCAACTTGACCTACTCTTTCTAATCGCCAAATGAAGGGACTAACATAGGAAGCTCCTGCTTTAGCGGCAAGTATTGCCTGGCCAGCAGAGAAGACAAGAGTAACATTTGTCTTAATGCCTTCTTCACTTAGCACCTTGACTGCCTTTAAACCTTCCTTTATTATCGGAATCTTAACCACAATGTTTTTGTGAATTTTTGACAGTTCTCTGGCCTCTTTTATCATCCCTTCTGCATCAAGGCTTACGGCTTCTACGCTCACAGGTCCATCAACAATAGAACAAATCTCCTCAACAAGTTCTCTAAAGGGTCTATTTTCCTTAGAGATAAGTGTAGGATTAGTAGTGACGCCATCAATTACTCCCCAGCTATAAGCCTCTTTTATCTTCTCGGTATTAGCACCGTCAAAATATATCTTCAGCAAATTTCTTCTCCTTTTGTAAGAGATTTAGAAAGCCTTTACGATAAGTTCCGCAATATCGTAAACTTCTATGCTGCTATTTCTCAATTTTTTACAGTCACCAACACTTTGCCTACAAAGTGGAGATGCCGTGACCACAATTTCTGCTCCGATCTCGGTAGCCTCATCAATTATATTTTCTGCTGCCTTGGCTGCTATTTCCGGATTGGTAAAGAGAAGTCCACCACTTGCTCCACAGGAGCGTGCTCTGCTTCTGTTCCACTTCATCCCTTTAAATTCTATTCCTGGAATTGCCTTGATAACTTCTCTTGGAGGCTCGTGAATCCCCAAGTATCTTCCTAAACTGGAAGGGTCGTGATAAGTTACGGATTTATTAATTTTTCTGGAAAAAGAGAGTTTATTTTTCTGTAAAAGTAAATTAATATACTCCGTGATGTGCATTATCTTAATATCAGGATTTAAGCTTGCTCCCAATCTTGGATATTCTCTTTTGAAAGCCAAATATTCATCTGCATCTGAGGTTACAAGTACTTCGGCATCTGCTTCATTAATTACCTCGGCATTTTCCTTAGCTAACCTTTTAGCCTCTTTACGAAAACCTAACTGATATAAAAGCTCAACACCCCTGTTTTTTTTTGGAAGTATAGTGAAGTCTATTCCAGTATAATTGAAGATTTTAATCGTTGCCTCAAAAATTTCTGGATGAGAGAAAGCAGTATCCCCAATAAAGTAGAGAATTTTTGCTCTTTTTCCTGTTTCTCTTATCTCTTTATCAAGAACTGCGCTGATTTTCTCATCATTCACCATAGCATAAGGATTCTCTGTTTTTCTAATATTCTCATAAATTTTCAAAACTCTGGAGGGGATTTTTCCTGAGTTCACAATGTCTGCCCTGGCTGCCATTATTAATTCAGGAATATCATAATCACTAATACACCAGTCTTTACAAAGACCACAAATGGCACATTGATATATACGCTCCACAATATCTTCATCAAATTCTCTCATCTTTTTCAAAATGGTAAATAAAATTAAAGCTTTACCTCTTGGATAATTAGCCTCATTTTTAGTTATATTTCCTACTGTACAGACAACTTTACACATGGGACAGAATCTACATGCTTCAATTGTCTTACGGTATTTTTCTATAAGCACCTCAACCCCCAAACCCTAATTTTTTCGGATTCATTATATTATTTGGATCCAATGCTTGTTTAATCTTCTCCATCACTGTAAAAGCTGGTCCATACTGTTTCTTCATAAATCTTGCCAATTTTATGCCAATTCCATGATGCTCATTCACCATTCCTCCATTAGCAAGTATAGTATTGATCCCGGTATCCCATATCCCATCATGTAATTTTCGAGCTTCTTGAGGGTGCTGGGGAGGACCATCTACAATAAAGCGTACATACCCCATACATCCCCATTCATACCAGTGGGAAAAATGAGCGATGACATAAGCTTGAGGATAGGTTTTCTCTATGACTTTTTTCAATTCCTCAAATATTTTCTCCATTTTATCATAGGTAGCTACTGTATCCATGGTTCCATACATTTGCGGTATCCAAAACATATACGGGGGAAAGAAAAAATCATACTTATGCTCCCACCAATGTTCTCCACCTTTTCTCCCTAGATCTTCGCCACCTCCATTTTGACAAATTTTTATAGCTGTCCTTTCCTCCAAATCTACCATCTGCTTATCCCCATCAAAGCCAAACACCATATATACTCCTTCTCTATCAATACCTAAAACTCTTTTAACTAATCTTTTGGTCTCAACTTCATCGTAAAGTCTTATTGTGCATGGTCTAAGACGTGAGGTCATAATTTTTCTTCCTGCCTCATATCCACTATGTAAATTCTTAAAAATAAAGGCGCGGAAACGACGCTCTTCAGGGATAGGATGGATCTTGAAGGTAGCTTTAGTAATAATGCCTAGAGTTCCCTCTGACCCAATAAAGAGTTGATTAAGGTCTGGGCCTGCTGCGTGGCGTGGAACCGGCGCCGTTCGAATAATCTCTCCAGTGGGAAGAACAACTTCCATTTCTATAATCATATCCTCTATCTTTCCATATTTAGTTGAAAGGACACCAGAGCCCCGGTGAGCAAGAAATCCTCCTATAGTTGCGCAAAAGATCGAGGCAGGAAAATGTCCCATAGTGTAGCCTCTTTCATTAAGCTTCCATTCCAAATTTTGGGCAATGATACCGCTCTGCGTATTCACAATTAGTGATTTTTCATCTGTCTTTAAAATTTTGTCTAATTTTTTAATATCAATGATAATTCCTCCGTCTATAGGAAGTGCTCCTCCCTGGGAGCCTGAGCCACCACCCCATGCTGTGACCGGAATTTTATAGGTATTGGCTAATTGAATGATTCTTGAGACTTCCTCAGTTGTCTCTGGATAAACTATATAATCAGCCATAGGAGGATTACATCCACGGTCAATTAGCATCTCTGGAATCCAGAAATAATCAACTGAATAGACAATCTTATCAACCTTCTTATCGGTAATGTCCTGAGAACCAACAATATTTTCTAATTCTCTATAAATCGTCTCGTGCTGATGATTCTTTTTGTCCATCTTCACTCCCAAAACATTCCTCCCTTTGGGTGAACTCATACCACAATCTCAATTGCCAATTGCTGACATTGAACAATAATTTCCTTCGGTAATTTGCTATCGCTGATTATCCGAGTTACACGTGCTACAGGTACTATAGTTAATATTGCCGTCTTAGAAAACTTTGAGCTATCAATTAATAGATTAATCTCATTAGTTACTTCAAAGGTTTTTTGAAGAACTTCGACAATAAATGGCTGCGAGGTCATTAAACCCTTCTCAAGCGAAATTCCTGCTGCAGATACAAATGCTTTGTCTAAATGCAAACCAGCGATGAAATTAAGAGTTAAGGAACCGGCAAGGCCATTTAATTGATACTGAAGCTCTCCGCCGGTAGAGACAACATGAATATTAGGGGACTTGCAGAGCTCACAGACAACAAAAGGGGAATTAGTAACCACAGTGAGATCACTGAAATCACCCCTGGATATTTCTTTTGCAAAAACAAAACAAGTAGTGGAAGCATCAAGAAATATCGAATCACCCTCTTCAATGAAGGTTACTGCTTTCCTCGCAATTTCCCTTTTTTGTGCAAGATTTGTTCTCATTCGGACATTAAACCTTATTTCCGGAAGTGAAGGGCTGGCTAATTTTACCCCACCACGAACTTTATTCACCCAACCTTCCTCCTCTAATTCATTTAGAATACGGTGTACGGTTACATTGGAAATATTAAATCTCTTGGTTAACCCCTCAATTGTACAAATATTATTTTCTTTTATTAACTTAAGCATTTCTTCTTTTCTCTGAATTGGAATCATCTTTACTCCCTTTTAGCGACAATAGAGTTTATTTTCTGACATATTTTGAAATAATTAGTTACATTATAACATATTTTTTCATTTTGTCAAGTTTTGTTACGCCATTTTTTCACACCACGTGACTTTACGCGATAATACGTAGTCATATATGGAAAATATAGTGACTGGGATTGACAAAAGATAGGTGTTAGTGCAGTTTCCATCAAAACTGGGAAGGACCAAATTGTTTTCATCAGTAAAATTATTCTTGAAGATGACGGCGAGGTTAAGTTCTACTATGGTGGGGCAGATACCGTCCAGTGCACAGGGATAGCTTAATGGAATATCTTATTTAGGTGTCTTTTGAGTAATAGCAGCAAAGCTTCCGTTCTCAAAGGGCCCATACCCCATCTCCCAAGATAACAAAAAGGTAAAAAGTCCTCAGGATAATTTCCCTCTGCTGCTAGGAGACTGGTGAAAAACCCCCTACTTTTGATCATGAGTTTCATTTGAACTTTGCTTTTTCTCAAGACAAATATTTTACAAAAATCCTTATCTGTGCTATAATAGAGGCGATTTTGAAATTAAAAAATACCCTGATGAGGAGACAAAATGTTAGGAAAAGAAAACCGCCAAACCTCTTTTTTCGATACCGACTTCGTCTGTGCTCACTTAATAGATAAAAAGAGCTTCTATGCTAAGATGCGTGAATGTGCTGATAAGATAATAACTGATGATGAGTTTGCCGATATTTACTGCCTTAATAATGGTAGGCCTTCGGTACCCCCAGCAAGACTTACCAAAGTTCTGATCTTAGAGACTTACGAGGACCTCTCTGATAGAGAAGCTCTTGAGATGCTACGCTTTAACATAAAATGGAAGTATGCCTTAGATGTTCCTCTTGACTACGAGGGCTTTGACCGTTCCCTCTTGGTTTACTTTCGAGCTCGCCTCCTCATTAATCACAAGGAGAAGATGA
>NJBQ01000079.1 GCA_005223095.1 Candidatus Aerophobetes bacterium Ae_b3a | reverse complement strand
TCGCCTTGAAAGAGAGTGTATGTAGCGATTAGGCAACTGCTTTCTTTGAAGTTTTTTAAAGAGCTCATGGCCATACACTGCCCATTCTTCAGGAGCAAGATGTTTAAGCCAGCTTTTCCCCACAATCTCTTCCTTTCTACGTTCAAGTATTCTAGTACCCTTTTCGTTAATGTGTGTTACGTTTCCGACCGTATCCACAATCACAATAAGTGCGTTTGTTGCCTCAACTAACCTGTTCAAGAAATCTCTCTCCTTTTGGAGTTCTTTTGATTTCATTGACTCTCCTTTATCTTCACAGCCTGTCCAGATAGCCATCTTTTCTAAATTTCAAAAAATGAGGAACAACAAGATCTACAAGAGAGGGGTCAAATTGTCTCTCTTTTACTTTTATTATCTCTTTAATAGCTTGTATAGAAGATAATTTGCTTCCATAGCATCTTTGGGTAGTTATGGCATCATAGGTATCTATTATGGCAAAAAGTCTGGCCGGAAAAGGAATCTTTTTGCCGACAAGACCTTCTGGATATCCCTTTCCATCATACCTTTCGTGGTGATGTAGAATAATACTAAGTCCCTCCTCCAGAAAGGTAGTCGGACGAAGGATTTGATAGCCGATAAGGGGATGTTGTCTCATTTTCTCAAGTTCAAAAAGGGCAAGAGGTTCTTCTTTTTTCAAAATACTTTCCTCAATTCCGATTTTACCAATATCGTGAAGTTCTGCTGCCCGTTTGCAGGTAATCAATTTCGCATCAGGGATACCAATCCTCTCTCCAACCGCTACTAGAAGTTCCGAAGTTCTCCGGGAGTGTTCGGCCGTATAAGAGTCCTTAGCATCTACAGCCAGAACGAGAGCCCGGGTAGTAGCTTTATAATTAAGACTGATGGCTTTGCGCAATTCCTGGATCATTTTAGTGTTTTCCACAACCTGATTTCTTTTTTGTAAGGCTCTATCAGCAGCCTCCAGCACCTCATCTTTACCGAAAGGTTTAACAATATAGTCAAAGGCTCCGGAGCGAAGAGCCCGTAAACTGGAAGAAAGATCCGGGTAGGCCGTTATGATAACAACTTCTACCTGAGGTTTCATTTTCTTTATTCTTTCTGCAAACTCCAGACCATTCATAGAAAACATCCTTATGTCCGTAAAGATAAGCTCCGGCTCCAGAGCAACATCAGCCAGAGCTTCCTCCGGGCAATCAAAAGTAAATACTTGATATTTGTCTTTCAGAACCATTTTCATTGATTCCTGCACACCTTTTTCATCATCTACCACAAAGACTACTCTATCTTTATTTCCCAATTCGAGAGCTCCTTCATTTCTAAAGGGGAAGTCTATAACGGGGAAGATAGACTACCATAGTCGTACCTTTTTTCGGCTCACTAAGAGGAACTATACCACCCCCATGTTCCTCGATAATATTCCGAGCAATAGTCAACCCCAGACCTATGCCTCTGTTTTTGGTGCTGAAAAAAGGATCAAATATCTTACTATTATCCATATTTTCCCCCGGCAGGCCTGGCCCATTATCTTTAATTTCTATTTTCACATATTGTGCGGGTTTCCCGGAATCCATTTTTTCTGGGATTCTGAGCGAAAGATCCTCCGGTAAGCTGTCTGCAATTGCACAGTTGATATCTATTTTTGGCGTCTGCTTTGTTACTGTCTCAATACTATTACTTATAATATGACTCACAGCTTCAATCATTCTCGCCTTATCCACATAGATCTGCAGATTTGCTTCCTTACAAGCAGTACTTAACTGTATCAGCTTATCTCTGGACTTCTTCTTCTTCTTCTTCTTCTTCTTGATCTTTTCCAGGGTTTCAGTCACTAAATCAGGTAATGATTCAGCGGTTTTATCCAGACGTAGAGGTTCACTGAAAAATGTCAAACGCTCGATAAAATTATCTATTCGTTCAATTTCTTCTGTCACTACAGAAAATAGGCTTTCTCGAAATCTCTCATCAGCGTATTTTGAAGGTAAGAGCTCAGCCAAAGACATAATGGGAACTAAACTATTTCTCAACTCATGCGAGAGACGGACTGCTACCTGGGCAAGCAAATCTCTTTTGTGAGCTTTTTCCTTCTCTTTCTCTAGATGTTTAACCGGGGTAAGGTCTGTGAATATCATCATACTTCCTGAAACCTTTGCCTCAGAATCCTTCACCTGGCTGGTACTAATACCCAACAGCCGTTTTATGGCTGGAACATAAACTTCTTTCCTTTTGTAAACGATACCCTGGCTGAGAGTTGAAAACAGAAGATCGCCCAAAGGTGAGGGGAGCGTTCTTATGTCCTTACCAGCTAAACTTGTATATCCATCAAGATTTAACACTTTTTGGGCCCGCTGATTACAGGTTGTAATCTTTTGTTCCTTATCTATACTTATTACACAACTGGTAGCATCTTTAAGAATATTCTCAATATACTCTTTCTGATAACACATTTCCTGGTAAAATAAAAGGTTCTGTATAGCAAGTCCAATATGATTGCAAAGTAAGAAGACTTGCTTGATTTCCCTTACAGACATCTCCTCTCCGGTGATTTTCGATCCAAGACCCACTATACCTATCAACTCACCCTGAGGAGAGAGGGGAAGTACAACGTTGGACTGAATAAGTTTCATCTCCTGTTTTATTTCGTAGGCACTTCGAAAATCGCCCTGCAGCATATTCTCTCTCGTCACTGCTGTTCCTTCTCTGATAAGAAACTTCACCAATCCACGCTGAGGATGAAGTTGAACGTATTCTTTGACCTCCTCTGTCATTCCCAGGCAGGCTCTTATCACATATGTTTTTCTTATCCTATCCTTCAAAATGAAACAAAGTCGTGCTATTCCGAACCTCCTATTTATAAGGTCAAGAAAAAATTGCATCAGTTCATTTATATTGTAGCCGTGGTCTAAGAAGCGTGATATTTCCTCCAAAAATTTCCACTCCTGCGGGGAAAAGGTTCTCTCTTTTTCAGGAGATAAAAGAGAGGGAGATAATTCTCTGACCAGCTTTTCATCTTCCATCCTGGAAGTCAGCACTTTCTTTTCCATCTGTTCCCTTATCACTGGAAGAAGAGAAGTGATATCTTTATCTGAGTCTATATATTGGGTAAGTCCTGTCTGTCGTGCTGCTTGGACTATCTCTTTCTTTACCCGCTTTCCTACACCGAGAATAACCATCGAATCATCGCACTCCTTCACTCTGGTAATAACATTAAGACTCTCCCATTCCAGGGAAGAAAAATCAACAATCACAAGCTCTACCAGGGGAACAAGACTATCAACTTTCTCTCCGCTATCACATACGAGAATGAAATACTCCGGTCCCAAAAGACGACTTATAAAGTCCTTCTTTTGTTCTTTATGGCTTACAAGAAGTAGATTGCCCATAAATTCTTCTCTTTTCCTTAACAAAATGAGTTTTATTCTCAGGGATGGGCAGCAAGATGGTAAAACTTGCTCCTGAGTCGGTATTTATCGCTCTGATCTCTCCCTGATGAATCTGAATAATCTTATAACAGATGTAAAGCCCTAAGCCCGAGCCCTGTTGTTTGGTAGTAAAGAAGGGATCAAAAACTCTGTGCAGACAATCTTGGGGGATCCCACTTCCTTCATCGGTTATACTTATCTCCAGTAGTGATTTTCCCGTATTTCTATCTTTTTTCTTGCAGGTAGAAATACTTATCTTTCCTCCCTGGGGCATAGCTTGAATCGAGTTGACAAGAATATTAGAGAAAGCTTCTTTCAGGCTCTGTGGATCAGCCCATATCAGGGGAACAACTCCCTGATGGCTTAGCTCTATTCTCACCTTTTGCTCCTTCAATTGAAGGTCAAGAGAAGGGAGTACATCTTCAATTACCTCTTGGATAGAGACCATCTCATATTGAGCCGCGTCAACCGAGCCCAGGTTAAGCATCCGGGTGATCAGACTATCGATTCTCTCTATTTCTCCTGAGACCAGGGAATGAAATTTGTTCCTAAACTCCTCATCCTCAAATTTTTCCGGAAGTAATTCGGTGAAGGTTCTGATGGAAGAAAGAGGGTTTTTTATTTCATGGGCCAACTGGGATACCATAGATCCCACGCTGGCCATTTTTTCAGTTTGTCTGATTTTTTCCTCTAATCTTCTCACCTCAGTGAAATCGGTAAGAATAACGACTATTTCGCCCTTTTTTTCCTTCTCATCTATAAGAGATACATTCAAATTAACTACCAAGGCATCGCTTTGTCCGATTTTCAATGTAAGTTGGGGAATAGAAACAGGTTTTCTGGTTTGCCAGCACTTGAGAATAATCTCGCTGAGGGAAGAGGGCAATACCTTGGCTGTCTTTCCTAGCACTTCCTTGCAGGCAAGTCCAATCATCTCCTCCATTTTGCGATTGAAAGTGGTAATTTGCCCATCTCTATCGACCACTATAAGTCCACTATCTACGTTGTTCACTATACGTTCATTGTATTCTTTCATCTTCTGGATGCGTGAAAATAACTGAGCATTAGCAAGAGCCATAGCAGTCTGGTCACTAAAAAGGGTTAGTGCTTGAAGTTCATAAGGAGAGAACAGGTCTCCCGACCTTTTTTCTCCCAGGAAGAGACACCCCTTAAGAAAATCTTTAGAAAATAGAGGGATGGCCAGGGAAAAATCACTCTTCCTCAATCTATCTTCCAGGTTATCTTCATTTTCAATGTTTTTAAAAAGAGGGAGAATCTCTTCTCTAAGCAGGAGCCGCCTTTCTTTTTCTAACAAGTTAATAAGAGTTGAGCCTTGATTCAAAAAGATATCTTCGTTAAGCCAAGCCTTATCTTTTCTGTCTCCAATTTTGTCTTCCAAGTGGTAGTTGCCGTTCTTTCCCCCAGCCAGCCAGAGAGTTCCCCAGTTCACATCAGTTGTCCGGACCACCGTCTGCAGAGAAAATCTGGAGAGAGTTTTGTTGTCTAAGATGGTCAAAAGCTTCTGGCTTGCTCTGGTCAACTTATCGTAAGAGGCCCGAGCCCGTTTGAAAATTAAATTTTCTATCAATTGCTCTAATTTTCTGCGCAAGGGCACTAATACAAGCACCAAAAAAAAGCAAAAACCCAGGATATAAAGAAACAGCTTCAAGTTAGGAGCTATCGGTTGATAGAAAGTAATCAAGGTAAATCCTATGAATAGCAAAAGGGAAAAAACAAGAACGGTAATGGTGGAGTAAATTAATCCCTTGCTCACAATTGTGCGTATGTCCATCAGTCGGCGCTTAAGTAGGGCATAGGCCAGAATTATCCCGTAACTTGGAACTACCAGAATTCCCAGGGGAGGAAGATTGATACCATAAATAGGGAGAAAGGTAGATATTCCTCCTCCCAATCCGAGAATAGAGGCGACCAGGCAATATCTTATTTGATTCTTCCGAAATCCTGAACTGCTTTTCAGAGCCTTGCCCATCAAGAAATATCCATATACTATTAGAGAGAAAAACATCACACTGAATATCCTATAAACCGGTCCCGGTATCACATGATAACCCATTACCTCATTGTAAGTGATCCCAGTTATCAATAGTCTGGTAAAACTGAGTGATCCCAGAATTGAACCAACAAGATAAAACAAAGTTAACTGTCTTTTCCGACGGGGAACCTCACCCAATAAGATAAATACGAAGTGAACAAAAGTTACAGGAATAAAAATCCCTGCCAGATGGGAAAAGCGAAGCCAGAAAATTTGAGGCTGAGGAGAAGTGTGGAAAATAAAGAGACACAGAGCCCAAAGTCCACCGGCTCCATTCACCAATATAAATAGTGTTTTTTTCTCCTCTTCATACGCTTTGATATACCCAATAAGAGCCACCAAAAAAGAGGAAATAACTACGGCCAGCAAACCATAATGATAAATAATAGGATACACTATGACAACCTATTCACTATGATACAGGTATTGTGTCCCCCAAACCCGAAAGAATTGGACATTGCGGTATCTATCCTGGCTACCCTGGCTTCATTAGGAGTATAATCCAGGTCGCACTCAGAATCAGGAAATTCGTAGTTCATGGTAGGGGGAATAAGATTATTTTCAACGGCAAGACAGATTGCGGCAAGGTCCATAGCTCCAGTTGCTCCCATAGAATGCCCATATTCAGATTTAGTGGAGGATATAGCCACATTGTAGGCATGGGCTCCAAACACTTTTTTTATTGCTCTGGTTTCTATTATGTCATTTATCTGAGTAGAGGACCCATGAGCATTAATATAATCTATCTGTTGTGGAGAAAATTTTGCATCAATCAGTGCCAGACGCATAGCCCGGGAGGCTTGCTCTGTAGTTGGTTCAGGAGATGTCATGTGGTAAGCATCGGTGCTGGTTCCCACTCCGGCAATTTCTGCATAAATATGAGCTCCCCGCTCAAGTGCATGATTGAGTTCCTCCATAACCAGAATGCAGCTTCCTTCCCCCAGCACAAACCCATCCCTTAACTTATCAAAAGGCCGACAGGCCCTTTCAGGCTCTTCATTTCTTCTGGACATAGCCCCGGCTCTACCTAGCGCAGCTATAAATAATGCCAGAATAGGAGTCTCCACTCCCCCTGCCAAAACAACATCAACATAATTCTCTCTTATTCGATTAAAGGCATAGGCAATAGCTGTGGAACTTGCCGCGCAAGCACCGGAAAGGGTAATACTACCTCCTGTTAAGCCTAGCTCAATACATATCTGAGCTACACAGGAATCATTATAAAATACCGTACCCAGAATGGGACTGACTTTACGAGCGCCATATCTGATAAAAGCCTTGTGTTGTTCTTCAATAAGCTCTCCTCCGGCTATAGCTGTGCCCATAAATACAGTTGCTCGCTCTCTATCCTCTCTATCAAAATCAATACCAGCATCCTCTACAGCCATTTTTGTGGCTGCAATCCCATATTGAGAGAAAAGGTCGGTTCTTCTAATAAGCTTTTTATCCATAAACAGGTGAGGGTCAAAATTTTTTATCTCCGCCGCTATTCTCACAGGAAGTTCGGAGGTATCAAAACGAGTAATAGTACTAATTCCGGACTTTCCTGAGCTAAGAGATTTTTGAAAGGCTTCCTTACCAATGCCTATGGGACTGACCACTCCTATTCCTGTGATTACCGCCCTTCTTTTTAGAACCATACCTGAACTACTTTTGCTCATTTAATCTATCTGGAATCTCCAGTAGAATTGCCTGCACTATCCGGCCGGTAATTCTCAAATTCAGAACGAACTTCATTATTAATTCATAAAGTCCCGCTTTTGACTACTACTATACCCCTTCCCTTATAATCCGTCAACCAGATATTACCTTCGGCAACCTAGGGAGGTTGACACGAGTACGATTTGTATTATACTATATAACAAAATAATATAAAAGCAAGGAAAGTAATTGTTTCTAATAATCATCGGTGAAAGTAATTAAATAAAAAAGGAAGGGAAACTTTCAATTCCCATAAAAGCAAACTAGCCAAAATAAGGAGATGAAAGGCATATGATGATAAGCGTCTATTACCGCCAGGAGGATGAGTGGATTTTGCAAAAAGTGGATGAGATATGTGTGAGGCAGAGAAAAAGCAGAAGCGCAGTGATCTTATCTATACTGGAGCGTTACTTTGAGCGAGGAAAGAAAATGGGACAGATTTTTCGGGATATGGGACTCATTTCTGAGAAACAACTTGAGGACACCCTCAAACTTCAAGAAATAGATAAACAGAGAAAAAAAATAGGACAAATGTTAAGGGAAGAGGGAATAATCAGTGAAAGGCATATCCAAAGAGCACTCACCCTCCAGAGGAAGTAAGATGGAATGCCTCGAGCTCCTAGCTCAAACGTTCTATTTCTCTAAAAACAAAGCTCTAGCCGCCTCTTATCCGCTATCTTCTCTGTTAACTTTGTAAAATTCATCCACCCAGTTCTTGTCCCTGCTCAGTCTCGAATTTCTATTTGTAAGACCGGTCCTTTTGTCGATTTTCTGAGCAAAATAGTACCCACCAGCCACAGCTATCCCCATAAACAAAAAAATAAAACCTGAAAGAATACTTGACTGTGGATGCGGTGTTTAGCCCGACCAGTCCTTTTCTACAAAAAAAGGGGGGGACTTGACATTTTCATATATTGTATTATAATATATGTGTTACTAATATAGACGATGTCAAACTCCGTTATTCTCATAGATGGCCAAAATTGAAGAAAGTGTAGGTTTCAATCCCCATAAAGGCAAACTATGGATATGGATTCTCTCCTAAAGGAAATGATGACAAGGGGTGCATCAGACCTGCACCTTGTAGCAGGAGTCTCTCCTGTAATTCGTATCGATGGAGATATAAAGATGTCAGGGAACAAACCCCTCAGTGCCGAGGAGGTAAAATCCCTCATTTACTCTCTTATAAGTGCTGAGAAAATAGCCGAGTTTGAGAAGACTCATGAACTAGACTTTTCTTTCGGAGTAAATGGATTGGGACGTTTCCGGACTAATGTTCATTTCCAAAAAGGATCCATAGCAGCGGCTATCAGACATATCCCTGATAATGTGCCCAACCTTTGTGAGCTCAATCTCCCTCCTATTCTGGCCGAGTTAGCTCTTAGGAAGAGCGGGTTCATCCTGGTAACTGGACCGGCTGGCTGTGGCAAGTCAACTACCCAGGCTGCCATGGTGAAAATAATAAATGAACACAGGTCCGCCCATATTATCACCCTGGAGGACCCTATCGAATATCTGCATTCCCATAATAAGAGTGTAGTAGAGCAGAGGGAGGTGGGGTCAGATACGTTCTCCTTCGCTGAGTCCTTGAAACGCTGTCTTCGTCAGGATCCGGATGTCATTTTAATTGGAGAAATGAGAGACCTAGAAACCATTGCTACCGCTATTACCGCAGCGGAGACCGGACATTTAGTCCTGGCCACCCTGCATACACCTGATGCCCCGGGAGCGGTGGATAGAATCATTGATGTTTTTCCTTCCCACCAACAATCTCAGACAAGGACCCAGTTAGCCAATACTCTACAAGCAATAATTGCCCAGTTCCTTCTTCCTCAAAAAAGTGATGCAGGAAGAGTACCCGCGGTGGAACTGTTAATTGCTAACTCCGCGGTGCGGAACCTAATACGCAGTGGCAAATCGCATGAACTCTACACGGCTATGGAGACGGGGACTCAATCAGGAATGCGAACCATGGATCAGGCACTTAAGGATTTAGTTAATAGGAACATGGTCAGCTATGAGACGGCTGTGGCCAGGGTAAAAAACAGAGCTATTTTTGAAAAATCACTAATGTATCAGTCTTGAGCAGTACCTGGTTCTTAGGACTATTTGTTCAAGACAGAACTAGAGGAAAGGAGATGTCAGATGTTTCCTAAAAGCAATGGTGGACTGCTAAAGACACTTCTGGATAGAGAAGTAATTACTCCAGACCAGCTAACTCAGGCTT
Organism: Candidatus Aerophobetes bacterium Ae_b3a; assembly: GCA_005223095.1. Classification (GTDB taxonomy): domain Bacteria; phylum Aerophobota; class Aerophobia; order Aerophobales; family AE-B3A; genus AE-B3A. The sequence goes on along the minus strand of NJBQ01000079.1, from coordinate 1,231 downwards.
TAATCAGACGGAGAAAGACCAAGCAGAATCTGGAAAAGGTCTTAGTAGATCTTAACTTTGTTAAAGATGAGGAGCTTATAGCTTTAAAGAAGAAAGAATCTTTTCATGGTGAGAAGTCTCTTCTGGGCCGTGTTGATCCTGAAGTATTGAAATTGGTGCCGGAACAGGTTGCCAGACGTCATGCTGTTATTCCTCTATCTAAGAATGGAAACTGCCTTACCCTGGCCATGACTGACCCGGATGACGTAGTAGCTATTGATACAGCGAGAACCATCAGCAGGTGCGAAATCAAACCGGTACTGGCTTGCGAAAAAGACATAATGACAGCAGTGGAAAGGTATTACAGTGGCTCTCTGGATATGGAGACGGTCTTATTAGACCTGGTCAAGGTGAATGAATCTTCCGTTCAACCAGTAAGCGAGGAAAATCTCACTCAGGTTAAGCTTAAAGCTAATGATCCGCCAATAGTTAAGTTTGTTAATCTGTTGCTGCTGGATGCTGTTGAGCGAAGAGCCAGTGACATTCACGTCGAGCCGGCCAAGGGAAAAGTCAGTCTTCGAATTCGTATTGACGGGGTTTTGCACAAGATAACCCCTCCTCCTAAGGCCATGCATTCAGCTGTCATCTCCCGCATAAAGATTCTTTCCGGCCTGGACATTGCTGAGCGAAGACTTCCTCAGGATGGTCGTTGTGTGGTGGAAATAGGAGATAAAGAGATAGATATCAGGGTCTCCACCTTTCCCACCCTGTATGGAGAAAAGGTAGTAATGCGTCTTTTAGACAAAGAGAAACTTTCCCTAGGCCTGGAAGAGTTAGGTTTTAGCTCAGATCAGCTCTCCAAGTTTGAAAAGGTACTCAAAAGGCCCTATGGAATGATATTGGAGACCGGACCCACCGGTTCTGGAAAGACTACCACCCTCTACGCCGGCCTCGGGCACACTAATAGTCCAGAAAAGAATATTGTAACCATAGAAGACCCCATTGAATACGATTTAGCCGGAATCAATCAGACCCAGGTAAAACCTGAGATCGGTCTGGACTTTGCCAGGGGTCTGCGGGCCATTCTTCGACAGGACCCTGATCTAATCCTGGTGGGAGAAATTCGTGATAAGGAGACTGCTCAGATTGCTATAAGAGCTGCTTTGACCGGACACCTGGTCTTTAGCACTCTGCATACCAATGATGCCGTGGGTGCTATAGCTCAACTGCAATACTTCGGCATTGAACCCTA
>NJBQ01000078.1 GCA_005223095.1 Candidatus Aerophobetes bacterium Ae_b3a | reverse complement strand
TCAGAAGGACCCTCATGAAGTCTATCTCCATAAGTTGATTCCCCCAGGATATAATCTGCCTCTTCAATCAGACTGGGGTCACGGATTATTGGTTTATTCCAGCGTCCCACATCACCAGAGAACAGGATTGTCCTCTGCTTTTTATTGGATACAACTTTCACTTTAACCATTGAAGAGCCGAGAATGTGCCCAGCGTCGTGAAAAGTCACACTAATTGTATTGTTTATCGTAACTAGCTCTTCATAACCCACCGGCTGAAAGAGAGAAAAGACTTTTTCCGCATCTCTTCTACCATAAAGGGCCTGCTCCGGATAACGACCTTTCCTTCTCTCCCGCTTATGTCTTTTCTTCTTAAAGCGAGCATCCTCTTCTTGAATGCGTGCAGAATCTGAAAGAACGATTTTAACTATCTCTTCAGTGGGCCGAGTACATATTATTTTACCAGCAAACCCCTCTCTAGCCAGCTTGGGCAGAAGTCCGCAATGGTCAAGATGAGCGTGAGTCAAAAGAACAGCATCTATCCCTTTGGGATTAATGGGAAAGGGGTTCCAATTACGGGAGCTAAACTCTCTTTCCTGATAAAGACCACAATCTACCAATATTTTACTGTTATCAACCTCCAGTAAATAGCTTGAACCAGTTACATTTTGAGCTGCTCCCAGAAACTGCAGTTGAATACTCATTATTTATAGACTCCCTTTTTAATCAAATCCTATCTTATCCAGTCGTCTCTGTCAATTTACTCATGTGGGTGTATTATCAATAGGAAAGGAACAGGTAAATGGTGGGGAAAAATAGCTCTTAGATGAACTTCTCAAATCTCTCTCTTTCGCCTTACATATGGGACAATTCTCTGGAGAAGTTTGCCGGTTATAAGAGAGATTCTTTTTGATAGAATTTTGCCCTGTATCTTTAATCTTCCCATTTTCCTGGATGAAGTGCTCCTTTCTCAGACTCTCTTGTAATCTTCAAGATGGCCGTCACGTGCAAAGGAGGCGACCCGTTCCAGGAGATGTTCTTGTTCTTTCTTGGAAAGCGGCTTCCACTTCCGGACAATGGTAAGGTTCTGATTCAGGACCTCAAGTGAGTCTATCCCACTCACCAGGGTATCGATAGACAAGGAGAGGGCATAGTTGATTGCCTCCTGAGGTGACACTCCAGCCTTGAGGATCCGACTACCGGCAAGACTCTTCATGCCGATGATCCCCATGCCCCGCTCGGCTACTCGGGGCAAGATCTCCTTGGTGAAACTGCGGTAGTGCCCATCGAGCAAGTTAGTCGGAAACTGGATCGTATCCCAGGGAAAATCCTTGTTTAACATCTGACCTAGGAGACGAGGCCAGCGGTGCCCGGTAAAACCGATAAACCTGATCTTGCCAACCTCCCGTGCTTTAACTGCCTCCTCTATCGCACCTTCAGAGAAGATCCGGTCAGGCTCTCCCTCATGAATGACCTCGTGAAATTGGAGCAGGTCGATGTGATCGGTCTGAAGTCTCTTGAGACTTTCATCCAGTTGTTGCCGGAACGTTACTCCATCACGTCCGTGGTTTTTGGTCATGAGGAAGACTTTCTCCCGGTAGCCATCTTTGAGGGCATCTCCCATGATTTGTTCACTCCTTCCCTCATGGTAGCACCAGGCATTATCAAGGAAGTTGATTCCTTCGTCAATAGCAGTGCGGATGATGCGAATGCCCACCTGAGCATCGGACGGTTCGCCGATATGGTAGCCACCTATACCAAGAACTGTCAGCCTCACTCCCGTATCACCCAAGACGCGGGTTGAGATACCGTTGATAAGCTCCGTAATACCCATTTATTTTCTCCTTATCTAACCCAAATTCCTATGATTTTTTCTCCACTCACTTTCCCAGTGCCTGCTCAAGATCCATGGCATGCTCCTGCTCCATGGCCAAAATTTCTCTCAGCTTCTGACTCAGATGTAGGAGCTTCAACCCTTCTGCCTCTCCTATTCGCTCAATATATCTTTCGATGGCCTCATTTTCACCGTCTAGATCTTGCTGCAGCATCCCTTTATTGTCGGCTGAGATATTGGCAGGCAGCACCTTAACTGTGGGGCTACCACCGAGATAATCGATCTGATCAGCCAGGGTTAAAGCGTGCTGTAGTTCCTCCCCGGCATGAACGATGAGCTCTTTCTTGATGTCTCCATACTCAGCTCCGGTGATAACACCACTATGCTGGGTATACTGCACAATCGCTGTATACTCCCGGGCCAGGTCCCCGTTGAGTTTCTCGACTAACTTTTCCTTACTTATAGCCATCTTCCCCCTCCTTTTCAATTTGATCTCGTCATTCTTCATTATCACGATTAGTAGAGATGGATGACGCTTTATTTGAAAATGGCAGGATACAAATTATGAAAGACCTGAACTGCTTCCCACTAACTTTCCCCTCATTCATCTACATCATCACCAGAGCATATCTTTGCACAATGTACCGACCTTGCTACAACCATAATCGGCATGCTTGGTACATTCCTGATCCCCATATGCCTAAGTATCAGGACAGAGTTTCCAGCAAAGGCATGACCTGGGAAGGATCCAGTCTTTGCCTAAATAAGGGACCTTTTTTGAGGCCAAACAGTTGGTCCGCGAAAGTTGGTTTTTTTTCTCGGTAGAAAATACCAATGGGTATTTTATCTCCCCATTCCTCAGCTTTTTTAAAAGCAGCCAGTCTGTTGGCGGGATCATATTCTTCAGCTAGTTTATAGATTCTCTCTTTGTACCAGCGGTAGGTATTCTTTTTATTAAAGGTTATACAGGGCTGCAGAATATCGATGAGAGAAAATCCCTTGTGTTGAACGGCTTCCTTTATAAGCCAGGAGAGATGATCTATATCACCAGACCAGCTTCTACTTACGAAACTAGCATGCAGGGAAATGGCCAGAGAAAGAGCGTTAAAAGAAGATGAAATCACTCCTTGCGGTTGAACCTTGCTGATAAACCCGGGATCACTGGTAGGGGAAGCTTGCCCCTTGGTTAGCCCATAGACCCTGTTATTATGAACCAGCAAAGTTATATCTATGTTCCGACGAATGGTATGAAGAAAATGATTGCCTCCTTCTCCGTAATTGTCTCCATCTCCTCCCACACCGATGACCACCAACTCCTGGTTAGCTATCTTAGCCCCGGTGGCCACCGGAAGGATTCTTCCATGAAGACCGTTGAAGGTATTGCATTTCATATAGTGGGGTAGCTTAGAAGCCTGACCAATTCCCGAGACGATTAATACTTGATGAGGCTCTAGCTTAAGATCTACCAGAGCTTTCTTTAGCGCTTGAAGAATGCCGAAATCACCACAGCCTGGACACCAAGCAGTAACCTGGCCCTGATAATCATCTATAGTGACCATCTCTTACCCCCTTTCTTTAATTCCCGAATGATATATTGCCAGCTAAAGGGACGTCCGTCGAACTTAAGGATCTTTGCTGTTACCTCTTTGCCGGTCTCAGCTCGAATAATATGAGCCAGCTGTCCGGTAGCATTATTCTCTACACAGAAGCTCTTTTTTGCTTTACTGAGGATAGAACTTACAAACTGAGCAGGAAAAGGCCATATCTCCTGGAAATGCATCAAACTAACATCCATCCCTTTGTTGATTAAGACATCCAACGCTTCTCTCAAGGCTCCATAGGTTGATCCCCAACCAATAAGGACTATTTCAGTATTCTCATGCGGATAAACTTTGGGAGGCTCAATCTCGCTGGCCAGACCTTGCCTCTTTTTAAGGCGCTTTTGAGCCATCTTATTGGCTATCTCCAAATCCTCGCTAAGATGTCCTTCCTCATCGTGCTCGTCACTATCGGTAATTACAATTCTGCCTTCCTGGGAAGGAAGAGCCCGGGGGGAAATCCCGGATTGAGTAAATCGATGACGTTTATAATCTTTGATTTTAGCCAATTCCGCATCAGAAATGATTCCTCTCTCAATCTTCACTTTACTAACATCGAATTTCTTGCAGGTGAGATAGGAGTCAGCCAGATGCTGATCACTCATGATGATTACCGGCACCTGATACTTTTCCGCCACATTGAAGGCCTTAACTACTGACCAAAAGGCATCTTCCACAGTGGCCGGAGCGAAAATGGCACGGGGAAACTCGCCTTGAGAAGCATGCAGTACAAACTCCAGGTCCCCTTGAGCGGTTCGGGTGGGAAGCCCGGTACTGGGACCAGAGCGTTGAGCCTCTATGATAACCAGGGGAGTCTCGGTCATGCCAGCTAGACCCAGGGCCTCCACCATCAGAGAGAATCCTCCTCCCGAGGTAGCCACCATGGCCCTCACCCCGGCAAAGGATGCTCCAATAGCCATATTGATGGCGGCAATCTCGTCCTCAGCCTGTTCAGCAACCAAGCCACACTGCTTGGCCTTTCCCGCCAGGTAGGTTATGATTCCGGTGGAAGGGGTCATAGGATAGGCAGACATAAATTTGCAACCGGCAGCCATGGCTCCCAGGCTGAGAGCTTCATTACCGCTGATGAGCATCTTTTTATCGCTTCTGCCCGATCTAAGGGGGGAAAGGCAAAAATCCTTATAGTTTTTCTGCATAAAATCGTATCCTGCTCTGGCTGCTTTAATGTTATTCTCAACAATTTCCTCCCCTCGCTTAACAAATACTTCCTTCAACACCTGAGCAAGAATATCGAATTGATAAGCAAGAATTCCTAAGGCGCCCCCCACCGCTACCGAATTGCTGAATAGCTTATTTCCGCCTTCTTCTCGGGCCAAACGCTCCAGAGGAACACTCAGTAGATGAGATGGCTCACCCGAAATATCGATATGCTCACCATCAAAAATGATTACCCCTTTTTCCTTTAGTTCTGGGCGGTGCATCTCGACCGTAGCTTTATCTAAAGCAATTAAAATATCTACCTCTTCCGAGGAGGCATATACGGGCTCCTCTTTGACTCTTATCTGGAAAAAGTTATGTCCTCCCCTGATGCGTGACATATAGTCTTGATTGGCAAATAGATGAAACCCACTTCTAGCGAAGGTTTTAGACAGAGCATAACCGATGGTCTGCATGCCCTGTCCTGCCTCTCCCCCGATCTTTAGGGTAAAGTCAACTGACATATTCTCTCTCCCTCAGTAATACCCTTGTTTTCAGGTGTACAGAGTATTCTTAAAGTTCCATCTCTGGGTTATGGAGTCAAACTCTGTCTGCTTTAATCTGTGTTTATGCTACTAAAATCATCGTGTGTCCGCTCACTTACCAAAAGATTCTTTGGCTTTTTTGATGTGACTATATTTAGATGAACTTCTCGAACCTCTCTCTTCTGGCTTTACATATAGGACAAATCTCTGGGGGAGTTTCTCTAGCACAAAGATAGCCACATACCCGGCATCTCCACACCGGAAAAGAAAGTTCAGATATTGCTTTCGATGATGACCCTGCCTTCGCTTTCTCCTGGGTAGTGCCTCTGCGTTCGGGAATGGAGCCGGTAGTCTTTTCACCCCTCACAACCTTCTCTGATACATAGAGTGCACAGTAGCACTGATCGTATTCAGTCAGATCGTGGTCCCTATAGTCGCAAGGACAAACAATATCAAGGTCTTCTTCCCTAGCTCCTGATGCCAGCCTACAAGGACAAGCCCAATACCCGTATCTTTGCTCATTAGTGAGAAGGCCTCTTATGAGCTCTTTTGTGAACTCAATATCCGGGTTAAGATGATACCCGGAAGCTTCCGCCTCGTCATTTAACCTCTGATAAAGTTTTAGAACGTCTTCCTTGGCTACCCTCATCTTCCTCATATCCCTATTGCCTTCTTGATCTCTTGCTCGTTGTATCCTACTACACACACCTCATCGTTAATGACCACAGTAGGAAAAGAGCAACGGGGGTTCCATCGCCGAACTTCATTTACGGCTGCTTGTTTCTGGTCAGATTGGAGAAGATCAACATACACGTAAGAGTACTCGGCTCCAAGATTATCCAGAAATTTCTTAGTTTTCTCGCACCAGCCGCAGGTACTCAAAGCGTAAAGAGTGATCTTTCCTTGATTCTGTCCCGGTACGTGTTGCATCATAAACTCCTCTATCTCAAAAACCGACCTGCTCAGCACGCCTAATCCTCCTGAAGGATCCCCATCACAGGAAATTCTTCCAGCAGTTCCGAATTGTGGGGAGCCTCTTCAAGCGCGTCGGTTAAATCTTGCCCGGCGGTGTGAGAAGCTTGGTGATCACCACCTTTCCATAAAAGACTATCGGAAACATTATAAACTTTTCCCCCATAGGCTACGTACGCCTGCCTCCCATCTTTTCCATCGCAGTGAGCAAGCTCTTCCTTAGTAAATTTACGCATCTTGGCAACTCCTTTATTCTGGTTATAAAGAAAGCCCCTCCTTCGCCCCTGCCAAGTCTATCTCAGAAATTTCGATACAAAGGGAGACGTAGCACCTCGTCGCAGAAAGTGTCCTGAGGGACCTTCGCCCAAGAACTCAGAGAACCAAGATTCGTGTTCTATTTCCTCATGCAAGATGGAAAGGGATAAATCGTAGGTGCGGTGGTCTTTGCCTGCAGTTAGGTTGCAGATATGAGTATAGCCGCGAACGGCACAGCGCTCAGCTTTAACCAGAACCTTCAAGAGCGCATTTACATCCTGAGTTTCCTCAGGCAGATATGCCGGAGGACAGGCGGATATGTCGTGGAACTCTTTCATATCTCGTGGCAGCCTTCCGTCAAGCTCATAAATACGGGGAACCAGAGCTTCAAAATGATTTCGATCTTCAATGCGAGCAGTCTCTGCTATTTCCTTGATTGTCTCCCCGTCCAGCCCGATCAAGTTGCACCTGAGGATGGTGTAGTAGTAATAGGTCGTCAACTCTGCCGCAGCATTCTTCACCAGAAGTTCTACCAGTTGATCAACGTTGACCCCGGATCTTTCCACCATTTCTCGGGTTACTTTTGCCATAGTATGCCTCCTTTTTTGAGCTTCCGCTGGCCCAGCTCTTCCCGTGTTTGGATCCGCATCCACTGAGCCATACCATCCAGTTCAAGAGAATGAAAGTAAGCCGCCATAGCAAGATATAGGTTGGCAAACTCCAGCTCATTATTGAGCTACTCGTTCACGGCATCTTGCATTCTCTTGTTAATCACTAGTCCTCTCCTTTTTTCCACAGCCCATGCAGAGTGCAGTATTCACGGGCTGTAATCTTCTCAGCTTTGATCTGGAAGGTTGCTTCTGGGCTGTCCCCCGGTTTTAGAAACTCACGGTAGGCTTTCCCGTCAGATGCTACCTCCACCCATTCGATGTAATGGTTATCCTCCATGGGATGAGGGATGCTTCCTACCTTGACCGTCACCTTACCTGGAGCCTTCTCTATTACCGGAAGATGTTTTTCCTGACCAACGTCTTCTCTCTTTCCTTGCATGAGCTGCATAGCCTCACCGCAACAGACCAGTTCTCCTGCGCCCGTATGGAGAACCTCAACAATATTGCCGCAGACATTACACTTGTAGATTTGTTTTAGTTCGGTCATATTCGCCTCCTAATAGTTATTCAACAACCTAGCTGATTTTTTTTTACTCGAATGCCGCTCTCCTTGCAATATAATCACCGAATCAACAAACAACTCATACTCTTCGTCTTCGTCAAGGTCATGAATGAGAACCCTCTCAACCTCGTCAGTTCCCCTAACCTCCAGGACTTCAGACTGGTACAAGAATTTAACATCTGATTGTCTTGCTTTGGCTCTTAGGGTCACGCTGGCAGCGATGTCTTTTGAAGAGGTCACAAATACTACTCGGCCTGTCTGCTTGGTTAGCTTCAGCGCTATCTCTAAGGATGTTTCTCCCTTATCCAACACCAACACCCTCTTGTCCTTAAAAACCAATAGGTTATCGATTTTGTGATAAACTCCCTTGTTTAGAAACTCCTTTTCACCGATGATCGTCCTCTTTTGGCATCTAACTTTCTTAACAGATTGAGATTTCCGCTTCTCCTTATTCAGGTGGTTGTTGATTGCATCATGCAGTGCATCAGCGGCAAGATTCGAACAATGCATTTTTACGGGCGGCAAACCGTCCAGCTCACTGGCGACATCCTGGCGGGTAATCCTGGAAGCTTCGACGAGGGACTTTCCTTTGGCCAGTTCGGTAACCATGCTGGCGGTGGCAACGGCTGACCCACAGCCGAATGTCTTAAATTTTATGTCTTGTATTCTTTCATCCCTCACTTTGATGTAGATTTCCATGAGGTCACCACAAACAGGGTTTCCAACCCGTCCTCTGGCAACATCTTCGCCTTTCAATGTTCCGGTATTTCGGGGATGTCTAAAGTGATCCAATACCTTCTCAGAATAGTGAGTGGATTTCACGCTGGCTCCTCCTAATTAGTAGAGGGGTGACAGTTCTCTCAACCTTTCAACAACTCCCGGCAATACCTCAAGAAGTCTGTCAACATCCTCTTCTTTATTGAATCTTCCCAGGGTGAATTCTAAAGATCCGTGGGCTTCTTCGTGCAAAAGACCCAGGCTAATTAGAGTATGGGATGGCTCCAAAGTCATTGAAGAACAAGCCGACCCGGTTGAAACGGAGATTCCTTTATCCTTGAGCGACAAAAGCAGTGACTCACCCTCAATACCTTCAAATCTAAAATGAGCATTATTGGCCAGTCTTTGTTTTGGATGTCCATTCAAGTGGCACCTGAGGATAATCTTGGGTATGGTTCCAATCAATCTGTCACGATACTTGCCTAGCCGCTCTACTTCTTTTTCCATCTCTTTTTCCATTATTTCGACTGCTCTCTTCATTCCCACAATTCCCGGGATATTCTCGCTTCCCGAACGTAAACCTCGCTCCTGCCCACCACCAATTATCAAAGGATTTAGCCGGATTCCTTTTCTTACATACAGCACCCCCAGTCCTTTGGGACCGTAAATATCATTGGATGAAAGAGTTAAAAGGTCTATTCGGTCCCGCCCCACATCCAATGGTAATAGCCCCTGGGCGGCGACTGCGTCTGAATGAAAGGCAATCTTCTTTTTTCTGCACAGCTCGCCAATTTGCAAGACTGGCTGGATTGTTCCAATCTCATTATTGGCGTACCCCACTGAAACCAAGATAGTCCTTTCAGTGATTCGACCGAGCAGTTTTCGTATATCCACTCTTCCATACTGATCTACCGGTACCTTTGAGACCTCAAAACCGTTTTTTGTCAGGTACTTAGCGATGTTGTGAATTGATATGTGTTCAATCTCCGATATGATAATGTGATTTCCTTTTGCTCTATTTCGCAGAGCAAACCCGATAAGGGCAAGATTGTTAGATTCGGTAGCACCGGAGGTAAAGACGATTTCATCCGGTTCGGCTTTGATGAAACTGGCAATATTCTCACGACACTCTTCAACAATGCGGCTCGCCTCATCACCTTCCATATGCAAGGATGAGGGATTCCCAAATTCTTTGCGGTAATAGGGAATCATCGCCTCTATTACCCGCGGATCAACTGGCTTTGATGATTGATAATCAAAGTATATGGACATCTTTTGTCCGAATTCCTTACCTAAAACCACATTGTTGCCCCGGACTCCAGGACCAGGTCGTTGAGAGTCCCCGCACCTACTACTTTTGTTCCAGGCAATAGCTCAACTGTTTCCCAACCCAACATCTGCTTAGAGGCCTCGCACACATAAATCTCAATTCCCATTTCCAGGGTCTTATTGATCATCTCCAAAACAGTGGGAAAGCTTCCCAGTTTTATCTTCTCTGCCTGCCCAAGACGTAGCGTTTTTAATCCCTGGCCAAGGTAGTAGACCTTCGCTTCAATATCCATTGCTTTGGCGGTCTGTGCTAGAACCAAGGGAGAATACTGCCTCTCCGGAGCGTCGCTCGTTTGTACATACAGAATTGAGTTTTTGTCCTTCATCCTGTTCCTCCTACTTTCCTTTCTTGATCAGAAAACGTAAACGATCATCTTTTCTTTCCAATCTGATTATCTCGTGTCCAGTCCTCCTGGCGAACCGCTTTAGGTCCTCCTCTGCTGCCGGATCATCACTCAATACCTCCAATACTTCACCTACTTGGAGTTTATCGATCTCGGCACGAGTTTGAAATAAAGGCACCGGGCAGTATAGACCCATACAATCTAATGTTCGTTCTGGTTCGGAAGTTTTAGGCATACTTCATCCCCTGTATACTTCTGCGCTTGGCGTACCTTGCCCTCTTTCACCAACATTCTCTTCTGTAGCAAAAACTTATCTAATTATTGGCACGCTATTGACGTTTATGTTATACGGAAGACTATTTTTTCTCGCAGGTACAATCATCGTGGGCCTTACCGCATCCCTCACAAACACCATTCACTATGTCTCTCCCACACTTACAGGGAGTACAACCACAGGTCTTGCACATAGTTTTTCACCTCCTCTTCACATATACTCTCTCCTCTGGCTAGTTTTCTTTAAACTCTCACAATATGCTATATGACAGATCTCAGTAATATTTGTTTTATTGCTTACCTCTTGCCCAGTTATATTGTTAGGAATATCCCAATGAACATATTGAGGGGGGAAACATCCCCCTCAACGGCCTTCGGCCTGCTCCCCCCGTTTTTCTGAGCTATTACCTGAGGAGGTTTGGTTGATAACGATCCAGAAAAATTATTGAAATTCCGATACTATAACATTACACCAAAGATTGGAATTCTTAAGGGAGTTTATCCGTTCTTCCAGGT
>NJBQ01000077.1 GCA_005223095.1 Candidatus Aerophobetes bacterium Ae_b3a | reverse complement strand
TATAAACTGTACGGTAGTTACAGCCAGGATCATAAGCCGGTTGTTGAGCAGAACGAAGCCGTCGGGCATGCGGTTAGAGCGGCCTATATGTATTCGGGTATGGCCGATATCGCAGCACTCAGGCGTGATTCCCTTTACCTGGAGGCGGTTGACCAAATCTGGGAAAATGTAGTATCCAAAAAGATGTATATCACGGGCGGTATCGGGTCCCGTCACAAAGGGGAATCCTTTGGCGATAACTATGAATTGCCAAACTTGACCGCATACTGTGAAACATGCGCAGCCATTGCTAACATCTATTGGAATCATCGCATGTTTCTGCTTCATGGAGATGCCAAATATATTGATGTTCTGGAAAGAACACTTTACAACGGAATGATTTCCGGCGTGTCATTAAGGGGCGACACCTTCTTTTATGCCAATAGTCTTGAATCGGACGGTAAATATGCATTCAATCAGGGGGCTTTGACCCGAAAGCCATGGTTCACGTGTTCTTGCTGTCCTACAAATGTTACTCGTTTTATACCGTCTGTCCCTGAATATATATATGCACTACACAATGATTTATTGTTCGTAAATCTGTTTGTCGCCAGCACCACGCATGTACACTTCGGTAAGTCAAGTATTGAAGTCACCCAGACGACTAATTATCCATGGGACGGAAAAATTGAAATCCGTATTGATCCTGAAAGGAGCATGACATTCGCAATGAAGATCCGCATACCCGGTTGGGCTCTAGGGAAACCAGTCCCCAGTGATTTATACCACTATTTGAAGGTGAAATCAAACCAATACACGCTTAGCGTAAACGGGGAGCCGGTACAGTCGGAATTACACAAAGGATACGCTACTATCCATCGGAAATGGTCAGCCGGAGATGTCATTGAGCTTAATCTGCCTATGCCGGTTCACCGGGTTCAGGCGCACAGGAGTATGAAAGACGATATTGGAAAGATTGCTCTGGAACGTGGCCCCATTGTTTACTGTGCGGAGTGGGCAGATAATGGGGGGAAAGTACTTGACTTAGTGATTCCGGATGAGGCCCAATTCAAGATTGAACATCGGGAAGACCTTTTAGGAGGAATAAGCATCATACAAGGTGATGTCCTGAATGAAACTGGCCAAACGAAGCAATTAACCGCCATACCTTATTATGCCTGGTCCCATCGTGGGGCGGGTGAAATGGCCGTATGGCTGGAAAGAAAAGCAAGCTCCTTGCCAACCAATTAGTTCAACTTTTCTAAAGGAAAATGCAGTTAACAACTCGCCGCTACGGAACACAAGGGCGTCTGGTTCTCCGCCCTTGGCAAAGGACTTGAAGGCATCATTGTCCGCTGAGTCATCCTGAGATGAAGGAGAAGGGCGCACAGCAGATTTCGCTGCTTCTCTTTCTTATTTAAAGGACCTGCATTGTATCCGGATTGCGGTAACCTAAATCTGCCCTGCACGAACACTCCCTAAAGGTACAGTCGGCTGGGTCGTTAGTTGGTCCTCTTCGTGAGGACGCAACCAGAGTACAGTATATTCAATCTAGGTGGCCGCATAATAATATGTTAGGCATTTGAATGGCATCTAGCCTAAAATATTCTGTCTGGTCCTTGCTATTATTTAATCCTTCACTGCAATGCTATTTTTGAATGATACTGGAGTAATAAACCAATCAGTTATCTATGCAAAAAGGAGTTCCCAAATGAATAGGGTTAACAAGAAACAGACAGTCAAAGGGGAGGCTATAGCAAATATTCCCTGGGAAGAAAAACCGGCAGACTGTAAAACAGTGGTTTGGCGATCGAAACGAAACCCTATCATTTCAAGAGATCTGCTTCTAAATTCGAACAGCATTTTCAATAGTGCAGTGGTTCCGTTTGATGGAGAGTTCACTGGAGTTTTTCGCTGTGACAACAAAGCGCGCAGGATGGTAATTCACAGTGGACGAAGCAAAGATGGGATTAATTGGGAGATCGAAGAGGAGCCGATTCAGTTTATCTGCCAGGATGAGGAAATTGGAGACTTCGAATATAGATATGATCCGCGGGTGTGCTGGATCGAGGACCGATATTATGTGACATGGTGCAACGGCTATCATGGCCCAACCATTGGCGTTGGGTATACGTATGATTTCAAAGAGTTCTATCAGTTGGAGAATGCCTTTCTGCCTTTCAACAGAAACGGTGTCTTGTTCCCGAAAAAGATTAATGGTAAATATGCTATACTAAGCCGGCCTAGCGATAGGGGGCACACTCCTTTTGGCGATATCTTTTACAGTGAAAGCCCGGACATGTGTTATTGGGGGTGTCACAGGCATGTCATGTCCCCTGTAAACGGGTGGCAAAGCACAAAGGTCGGTGCTGGACCAATCCCTATAGAGACGACAGAAGGCTGGCTTATGATTTATCATGGAGTGCTAACATCATGCAATGGGTTTGTATACAGTGCAGGAGCAGCCCTTTTGGATCTTGACAAGCCATGGAAGGTGATTCACAGAACAGAGCCCTACATCCTTTCGCCCCAGACGCTTGATGAATGCGTAGGGGATGTTCCCAATGTTGTTTTTCCGGTTGCAGCACTGTGTGATGCCCCTACAGGCAGAATGGCAATCTATTATGGGGCGGCCGATACGGTGGTATGTCTGGCCTTCACGCAGGTTGATGACTTGATAGATTTTGTAAAAAGTAATTCGATAGTGCGATAAGGGAAATGCCTAATTATATATTAGCCCGAAACTAATTTTGGAAGATAAGCCATGAGCATCACAGTAGATCTTACAAATATCCAAATGATTTTGAATTGGTGGGGCAATTTCCGGGGAAAACCTACCAGATAGAAAGTCGGTATCGCAACTGATTGCAGCTGCGCTAGGCGTATATGCATTATGGCCCCCTGTTGGATGAATCGAGTCTAGACAAGATAAGTATTTGGGAAGATGCCGTAGAGCTCGAACTTTCTCTGTATGAAAATGTGAGGAGAAGATGATTAATCTACGTCGAGCGAACAACGAAGATATTCAGCCAATTTGCTCTTTTGATCAGATTGCAGTAAATAATGAAGAGAATCGGAGAGATTTCATTGCAAAATCTATTGAATCAGGTGTCTGTTTTGTTGCGGAGATTGATGGAAAAGTCGTTGGGTATACTGTTTTTGATTATACATTCTACTCAAATGGTATGATCGATATGCTATACATTCATCCAGAACACAGACGCCAAGGAATTGGAACAAAATTAGTTAAGCATGTTGAATTGATTTGTAAAACCGAGAAATTGTTTACATCAACGAATCAATCAAATCTTCTCATGCAAGGATTATTAAATAAATTGGGATATGTCCCAAGTGGTGTCATAGATAATCTTGATGAAGATGACCCAGAAATAGTCTATTTCAAAAGGGTTAAAAAAAACAGATAACCGATCAATCGACCTAATTCTCTCTATCAACTGCGCTTGCTTCAGGGAGGACATCTTAATCGTTAGACTAAAATAGTCTATGAAAATGAAAAAAGAAAAACTGCGATTCTGAATTTTCCAGGCCAACCGTTGCTACACAATAACTGATATGCTATAATCTGGATAGGAGGTACGGCAAATGCATATAAAAATTATCTTGGAGCCAAGCGAAGAAGGCGGCTATACGGATATCGTTCCTGCTCTTCCCGGGTGTATAAGTGAGGGCGATTCTGGGAGAGAAGCGATAGAGAATATCCGTGAAGCGATCAAACTATATTTAGAACCTGTAGAGAGATGTGTTGGATTACTATAAATGTTTCTAATGAATCACTTCAGCGGATTTTGCTCCGTAGCTTCGCCGCTCCGTGAAACTGCTGATTTGGGATTTTCGGTGAAATAAGATGATGGAAAAGAGACCACAATTTGAAACGAAAAGACTTCTCCTAAGACCATTCAAATTATCTGATGCACCTCGAGTAAAGGAATTAGCGGGAGATAAGGCTATTGCTGACACAACATTGAATATCCCTCATCCATACGAAGATGGAATGGCGGAAGAGTGGATATCAACCCATCAGCCTAAATTTGAAGCTGGAGAATTGGTAAATTATGCAATTATCTTGAAATCTACACAAGAATTAATCGGAGCAATAGGTTTAACGATTAACAAGAGATTTAGTAGAGCAGAATTAGGTTACTGGATTGGGAAGGAATATTGGAATAAAGGTTACTGCACGGAAGCCGCCAAGGTTATGCTTGAATATGGATTTAACAAATTATGTCTACATAAAATCGTGGCAACACATATCACTAGAAATTCTGCTTCAGGAAATGTAATGAAAAAACTAGGGATGAGGGGGGAAGGTTTTTTCAAGGAACATGTGATTAAGTGGAAAAAATTTGAAGACGTAGTAAGTTATGGTATTTTGAAGAAAGGTTGGAAAACAAACACCGAATAGTGCGCTGCACTTAATCACTATTCCGCTGCACTCCGTAGCGGCAGGTGAACTCAGGCTTTACCACGTTTTACCTTGGTTATACTTCGGCAAAACGTCTTATATTTGTGTTATATAGAAGTGGTACTTTTGAGGCCATGGCAGGTTATGAAAGACAACTCATCCAATAATATGTTGGGCACAATCAGGAATAATTATTACATTGAGTTTCTATTGTGGCACGGTTTGAACATTTAATAGATAAAAAGAAAAAAGTATTAATAATTTTGAATTGGTGGTGGGAGAAAAATATACAATTTGATGAAGATATTTTCGAAGCATTAATAAGATGTTTTGTAGAATTCAAAAATTACTGTGGCATGGAAAAAGTAGAATTTAAGAACAAAGAAAATACCAAAAGAATGAAATCGGTCAATGAATGTGCATAGCAAGCGTATTCACCTGATCGGGTTTAGAGGGCATGACTTGCGGTGGGTTAATTGAATTCTGGATAATTGGAAACCTTTGCACTACAACTGTTGCTGGCAGGGTATGCACCAATCGTCATACTACAGAATAGAAATTCGAGGCGCAGAAGGAATGTGATTTTTAGAAAAGCTATATTGGTTGATGTTGATGAGTCATTTGCGCTGGTGCAGGTAAGCTTGGTCATTAGGCTGTTTCGGGGTGTTCTTATGGGAGCAGCCAGGAGGTGTAAGTTGATATGAGAAGATACGAATATGGGCGTATCCACACATTGGCAAGAAACCTGGAAAAGGCCGGGATTGCGCAGGAACTCATAGACCAAATCATGAAGGGGGGAGAGGCTATTGGCAGAAGCACTAATTCGGAGAAAAAGGCCGAATGGATGAAAGGAGCTATGCTCCGTATGGACAATCTCCTTGATAAGGAAACCCGATATGCCGTGCGGGAGGCCTGTGCTTGCTGTTTGGGTGGAAAGCGTCTTAAGATCGCCAAGGGGATATTGAGAGAAAATGAAAAGCTTGAAGACAGGGTCAAGGCAGCCAATGAAGCCAGGTACGTCTTCGGCCATAGCGTGACAATGAGGGAAGATGGCAGAATACTCGTATGCTTTTGGCCCGAAGGACTAACGGAATACCGTTGTGTCTGTCTACCGAAGGCTAAGGAACCGCTGTCTATCACCTATTGCTACTGCTGCGGTGGTCATGTGAAGCATCACCTGCAGATTGCACTGGGTCGAAAACTAGCCTGCAAGGTACGCTCTTCGGCTGTCTCCAGCGGAGGGAAGAAGCCCTGCACTTTCATATTTTCCATGGAAGAATAGAGGAGGATACTTACAATAATTTCGTAAATCTGATTTTTTAATAAGAAAGCTTGTTAAAACAGAAGGGAGATGACAGGTGGGCAAGAATTATAAAATAGCGGTGATTGCGGGAGATGGGATAGGACCAGAGGTAGCAAGAGAAGCTCTTAAGATTTTGCAGGTGGTGGCCGAGAAAGAAGAGTTTAAATATGAAACTATTGAGTATGATTTTGGAGGAGAGAGATACCTTAGAACGGGTGAGGCATTGCCCGGTTCTGCCCTGGAGGAATTGAAAGAAGTAGATGCTATTTATCTAGGAGCAATAGGGCATCCCGATGTTAAGACAGGTATTTTAGAGCAGGGAATTCTCTTGAAAATTCGTTTTGGGCTTGACCAGTACATAAATTTTCGTCCGGTGAAACTTTATCCTGGCGTCTGGACACCTTTGAAGGATAAAGGTTCCAAAGAGATAGATTTTGTAGTAGTGAGAGAAAACACAGAAGGGCTTTATTTAGGAATGGGCGGATTTGTTAAGAAAGGGACAGAGGATGAGATTGCTGTTCAAGAGATGGTAAACACGAGAAAGGGAGTAGAGAGGTGTATTAGATATGCTTTTGAATATACCAAAAAGAGAAATAAAGAAAACAAACTTACTCTTTGTGATAAGGCAAATGTACTTGTCTTTGCTCATGACCTCTGGCAGAGGGTGTTTGAAGAGGTAGGAAAGGAATATCCCTCTATAAAGAAAGACCATGCTTTTGTTGACGCTGTCTGTATGTGGATGGTAAAGAATCCAGAATGGTTTGATGTGATAGTTACCTGCAATATGTTCGGTGACATAATTACTGACCTGGGAGCTATGATTCAGGGAGGGATGGGTATAGCAGCAGGAGGTAATATTAATCCGGAGGGCGTTTCTATGTTTGAGCCTATTCATGGCTCTGCTCCTAAATATACAGGAAAGAATGTAATTAATCCCCTTGCAGCTATTTCAGCTATGGGAATGCTCCTGGAGCATTTGGGAGAAAGAAAGGGAGCAGATTTGGTGGATAAAGCTATAGCCAGGACTCTTTCATCGGGCAAGATTAAGGATTTATCTACTCAAAGCGGCTTAAAAACGGATGAAATTGGTGATATGATAGTTAAATCTATTATAAATAGCTAATCAATCTTTCCGTAATGCTTTTCTACTATTTCTGGTATATCATCTTTTTCTATTTGAATGATTCTCATCTCTCTTTCGGCTGATAAGGAAGAGTCGGAGGCATGAGCTCCATTTTTTATAATATCAAGGCCAAAATCTTTACGAACTGTTCCTGGAGCAGCCTCTTTAGGATTGGTTTCTCCCAGGACCTTTCTGATTTTCGTAATAGCATTTTCTCCCTGATAGACCAAGGCTAAGCATTTTTCCTTGCCTTCTCTTTCCTTTCCCTCTTCAAAAACTTCTCTGGGGTCTATCCCAGAGATGAATTTTATGATTTTGTTGAATTCGTGTTCTGCCTTGTATACTTTAAGTTCTTCAGCGATTCCTACCTCTATCCCCTGGGGAAGTTTAAAATCGAGTGACCCTTGCAGGGAAGACCTGATTTCTTTCAGGAGTTTTCCTTTCATCTTTTCTGTCAATCTCTCTTTTATGGGCGCGTAAAACTCCTCTGCCTCTCTAACTCCCATCTGAATTACCTTTGCTCCTATGATAAAAAGACCTGTCTGAGAGAATCTATCAATAATATTGCCGACTTTGGAACTTAGCTCCTGGAAGCTATCCGGCTTTATGAGAACCAGAGTTTTTTCTAATTTGACTTCAGGAGGATAGTTAACTATTTTCTCTAAAACTCCACTGTCAGTCTTGGAGTATTTAGCCCATATTTTAAGTTCTTGTTTTATTCCCTCTTCATCTGAGCCAATAAGTACAGCTGGCTCAAAGTAGGCAATTCTTCCATTTCTTTCGATGTAATCACCATAAGTGCCACGAATGGTCTCTCCAATGGAGATTTTAGTAATATGTCCCACTACTCTCTTTAGCTCTTCGATAACATTATCCCCTTCAAAAAGGAGGAGCATAACCCGGGGAGGAAAATCACTTTCTTCCGGGCATAGATAATTGGTAAAAAGATAATTCTTAATCTCCTTAATACACTTTATGTTTTTTTCCTCTTTTCCGCCCGAGGTCATTACAGTTTCAGCATATTCTTCTATTAATTCTCTGCCAGGGGCAAACATTCTTGCTGCCACAAGATTTAATCTTCCCCAGGAAAGGAGACGATTAATTACTCCGCCGGTGCGAGACTTGCGGATAGTATAGGGATTGATAAGGACATAAGCAAGCTCTTTGGCCATCTTCTTTTCTCCATTGGTAAAATAACATAAATTTACTTTCTGTCAATAGGATATCTCAGCACAATTTCTTCCGTCGCTGTATAGTAGCTTCTTATTATTTCTGCTCAGCTTCTCGTTTCGGGAAAAATATAAACTCGTCGTTTTGCTCCTCAAACAGTATATTTTTCTTTATCCTCAACTCGAAGCTTCGTTAAGGCTGCTCCTATAAGGCTTCTTCAGAAAATGTCCTTCGATGAGCATATAATTAGACCTGAAGAGATATCTCAGGACAATCTTTTGACTCTTCTATTGTTTTTGATTAGAATCAAGGAAAGGTTTTTGTGTAAAATAAGAAGGCAATTAAGATGAGATTCGGATTTCATATATCCATTGCGGGAGGGTTTCATAGAGTGGCAGAGCGAGCTAGAAGACTGGGATGCCAGACTATACAGATTTTTTCCCATAATCCTCGTCAATGGAAGAGCAGTTCATTCACTGAAGATGAAGTAAAAATGTTTAAAGAAGATATAGAAAAAGAGGAAATTTATCCTGTTTTTGTACATATGCCCTATCTTCCCAATCTTGCTTCTCCCGAAGAGAATCTTTACTCTAAGTCAGTTGAAAGCCTATGCCAGGATTTAATAAGAACGGGAATACTTGCTATCCCCTACCTTGTTATTCATCTTGGCAGTAGAGGGAACTCTGACGAAGGTGAAGCTCTGGCTAGAATAAGTCGGGCTATAAATGAGGTATTTGTTCGAGTAAGAAATGGAGTTATTGTTCTTCTAGAAAATACGGCTGGCCAGGGAACAGAAGTAGGATATACTTTTTCTCAGATTAAGGCTATAAGTGACCAGGTAGAAGATAAGAATCGTATTGGCGTTTGTCTGGATACAGCTCACGCTTTTGAAGCAGGATATGACCTGTCCAGGGAAAAAGGACTGGAGGGGACTATAGAGGATTTTGATAGATCAATCGGCCTGGAAAAGCTCTATCTTATTCATCTTAATGATTCTAAAACTCCTCTTGGCTCTCGTGTTGATAGACACTGGCATATCGGAGACGGGCATATTGGTCTGGAGGGCTTCAGGAGAATAGTCAATCACCGCCAACTTTCCCATCTTCCTGCGGTTATGGAGACGCCGCGCCAGGATGACGGGGATGATTCTAAGAATATGTCTATTATAAAAGGACTAATAGGGACGAGGAAGGTGAATCGTATCTAGTATCTCGTATCTCAAAAAGGCTTTAAAACGCACAACCCAATACACCATACTGGATACGAGATACAAACAACAATATACGGGAATACGAGCAATGGAAAGTAATTCTTTTCCAATAGGAAAACTAAACCCTAAATTTCTAGAAGAATTATTTTCCTCTCTTTCTCATGATAAAAGAGTCATTGTTGGTCCGGGGATTGGCAAAGATGCAGCAGTTATAGATTTTGGAAAAACCTGCTTGGTGGTAAAGACCGACCCTATAACTTTCACTTCTTGCAATCTTGGCTGGTATTCCGTGAATATTAATGCTAATGATATAGCTTGCCTGGGAGCTGTTCCCCGTTGGTTTCTGGCTACTTTGCTCCTTCCTCAAGAGGGAACCTCTAGATCTCTGGTGAAGAAGATCTTTGAAGAGGTCAATTCTGCCTGTCAGGCATTGGGAATTTCGCTAATAGGAGGACATACAGAAGTTACCCCTCGAGTAGCTCATCCTATTATGGTAGGAGAGATGATAGGAGAGGTTTCTCGGGAAAAACTAATTGATGGTTCAGGAGTAAAATTAGGAGATGCTATTCTTCTCACTAAAGGAATTGCCATAGAAGGAACAAATGTTATCTATCAGGAAAAAAGTGGGGAACTAAAAGAGCAATTTTCTGATAAGATGCTGAGTAGAATGAAGAACTTGATTTATTCTCCCGGCATAAGTGTGCTCAAAGAGGCTCTTTTAGCCAATAAAAAGGGTAAGGTTCATTTGATGCACGACCCTACAGAAGGAGGATTAAAGACGGGATTATGGGAGATGGCTTATGCCTCAGGTGTAGGAATGAAGATAGAGAAGAAAAAGATTCCTATCTTAGAGGAAACAGAAGCAGTCTGCAAATTATATGGGTTAGATCCTCTGGGACTCCTTGCTTCAGGAGCGTTACTCTTGATTATAGACAGGGGAAAAGTGAGAGAACTCTGTCAAATTTATGAAAAAGAGGGGATAGCGTGCAGTGTAATTGGTGAGGTTGTTTCCCGGGAGAAGGGAGTTAAAATAGTAGAAGGGAAAGAAGAGTTGAGCCTTTCTCAGTCTAATCAGGATGAACTCAACAAAGTTCTGTAAAGGGCAGAAAAGGAGGTATCAGATGGGCAAGATTGGCATAGTTTATTATTCTCGTGCTGGGAAAACTGAGAGAATGGCAAAGTTCGTTTATCGGGGAGTGGCAATGGAGGAAGTAGAAGCTGAACTTAAAAAGGTAGAAGAGACCTCTTTGGAAGATCTTCTCTCATGGGATGGAATAATTGTAGGTTCACCTACCTATTACGGATTAGTCGCTGCTCCCATTAAAGATTTTTTTGATCGCTCAATAAAGTATCATGGGAAATTAGAAGGGAAAGTGGGAGGAGCTTTTTCCTCTTCGGCCAATATTGGCGGAGGAAACGAGACGACAATAATGTCCATCCTACAAATGATGTTGATTCATGGTATGGTAGTGCAGGGGTCTTCTAAGGGGGATCACTATGGGCCGGTAAGTATT
>NJBQ01000076.1 GCA_005223095.1 Candidatus Aerophobetes bacterium Ae_b3a | reverse complement strand
CTGCGTAAGCTATTATCAGCACAATATCGTAAAGAAACCAACCAGGAAGCCAGCCTCCTATTAGCGGCTGGTAGGTTCCCCAGGACCAGAAATCATTGTAAAGGACAAATATAAGGATAAATAAAACATACCAGACAAGAGCTCTTTTGGTCTGGGGAAGCCAGAATGGCAGATGAATTTTCTTCAAGATATGTCTCCGGACAATTTCTCTCTGTCACTGTAACTAGTGAATCGTATTTCATGAATCGTGAATTGTATGTGGGTTTTGCTTTTTTGACGACTCACCATTCACTAACAACTATTCATTAATGTGTTGCATTAGGTTATCCAGGTCCACATATCGAGTTATCAATCGTTCAGCTTCTTTTATTTTATCTTCATCACTAGAACGAATCTTAACTCTTCGTTCATGTACATTTTTGGCAGTATTGTAAGTATCGTCTCTGGAAAGCAGGACAGGAAAATCACAATTCTTCACCAATTTAAGAATTCTTCGATGTGGTTTTAGTCCACCGGTAAGAATCATTCCAGCAATTTCAAAATCGTCCTCTATTTCTAACTTGCTACCGGCAATAGTGGCAAGGATAATATCCTCCCTGTCTCCTGGAACAATCACCAGGCTATGGGGAAGAATACATTCCAGGGCATGATATGGCTCCATCGCCCCTACCAATATATTAAATACCTTCTTTTCCAAATGTTTCTCTCCACAAAAAATACTGGCTCCACAAGCTTCCTGGATTTGTTGCATAGTAGGATAGGTAAGACGTTTTTCAAAGGGCATCACACCTAATAGATTGATCCCTTTATTTGTAAGGCTTTTTTGGGTTATTCTTTTTATTTTATCGTATTTATCGGGCAGAACTTTGTTTATTACCACCCCCAACACCTCTACTCCTTCCTGGTCAAAAAGAGATTTATTTATGGTGATTTCGTCGATAGGCCTACCTATACCACCTACAGATAAAATAAGAACTTTAGCTCCTAATAGTTTTGCTACCGAAGCATTGGATAAATCAATTACTGCCCCCACTCCTGCATGCCCTGTTCCTTCGATAAGTATCAATTCTTTCCCGCGAGAAATTCTGTCAAAAGAGGTCTGAATTTTCTGGACAAGCTGATTTCTATCTCCTCTTTCAATATACTCTTCAGTGAATCCCCTCTTGACTACAATAGGGTTCATATCCACCAGATTATCCTCTATCTGGCAAACATCCTTCATTAATACCACATCTTCGTCTATTTCACAGCCATCTCTTTTTACATAATGCTGACCCACCGGTTTCATAAAACCAATCTGAGTAATTCTTCTTCCTAGAGCCTGGAGCAATCCCAGGCAAAGAGTAGATTTACCATCATCCTGACGAGTAGCCGCTACAAATAGCTTCTTCATTTGTTTATCCTATACAAGACATTCAGTGAAATACATTTTTTCCTGTCATTGCCAGAAGTCCTGAAAGCCTTCAGGACGAGGTGACAATCCCCTCAAAATTGTGGAGCTTATCCCAAGCGATAAGCCGAGATTGCTTCATTCCGTTGGCAATGACGTGGTTCAGTGAGTATTTGCCATTATATTAACTTAGCTTTGCTGTGTCAACCAAAAAATCAATTCTCAAGGCAAAGTAATTATGTTAGCGCTTATTTTGGAAGTTCAAAAAAACACAGAAGGACAATTTCTTCCGTCGCTGTAACTGGTGAATCGTATTTCGTGAATCGCAAACAACCAAACCCTACAATCATTTGTTTCCTTGTTTGCGATTCACTATTCACCATTCACTATTCACGATTTTTGCTCCTATAAGGCTTCTTCAGAAAATGTCCTTCGGTAGACCATATAATTTCCCAGTTCATCAAGAAAAAATGGACTAAGATGGCAGGCTTTTAGTAGGAAAAGGCGGGAAAAGGGAAAGTAATTTATGATAATTTAGCAAACTTGCAAATTCTTACTTGCCCATAAAGACCCCAGGGCCATACAACATACTCATCAGTCCACTCATGAGCCTCTGTTCTGAAAGACCTTGAATCAGTCCATGGCTCATATCCTGCTTTTCTGTGAAGAGGCCCGAGCATATTTCTGGGACTTGCGGTGATCTCTATTCCTATCATGTTCTCCCCATTTTTAAGCACATCTGTGATCTCAAGACCACCTGCATCAGGCCAGGGGATGTGTCCTGCCAGCGCATCATTTACCCAGATAGATACGGCTATTGCTGAGAAGTCACCAAGTTTTACCAAAAAGCGGTCACCTTTTCCTTTTTTGATGTTGACCTTTTCTTGATAAATGATACCTCCCGCATAGTGAGGATAACCCTGAGATGTCCAGTCACCGAAATGAAGCCTATCTGGCTCTTTTGTTATTCTTCTGGTGTGAATGTCTATACCAAAATCTCCCACAAGAAAGCAGTCCTCTACCTCCATTCTATTTTTGTACTCACAGGAGAGGATGAGGTCGTTCATACCCTCCCTCAGGACAGGAAGAGGAATTTTATCAAAGCTCCTGTCAAGATACCAGCCAATTGGCTGAGAGGAAACTGCCTGGTTATTCAGTCTAATGTCGAAGTCTTGTGCCTCTTCCAGAACAAGGTATACAGAATCTTTCGGAATATCATCTACACTGAAAATAATTCTGAAAGAAAGAGGCTTCCCGTCATTTGCATGTGGCTTCTTGCACCAAAGATATCTTTGAGGAATCCCATTAATATGAATAGGCCTCATAGCAAGCTTCTCTCTTATCTCCTTTTGCGCTTTCCAGATAGGCATCTCCTTAGACCAATTCTCACCAGAGAAGCAGTAACTTGCCCTATCTAAAGTAAGTATATTGGGATCGGTTCGCTTAAACTGAGTATAAGGTCCTACAAAGGCTACCCCTGAGGGTTTTTGCCATTCCATGGCAAGGAGCTCATCCTTGTCAAAAGGCGCCTCAATAGCCGCTTCCCTTTTGGGGTCTATAACATAAAGCCTGGAACCGGCAGGGCCAAACGATGCCGATATGGTGAGATATCCATTATCTTTTCTGGCAGGGATGCCGCTAATCTCGCCGGTAAGTGCATTCCACTCCTCTAATCTTCCTTGTGATTTAAAAGAAATATCGACTTTGTGACCTTTTTCCTTATCCAGGTTTACTACAAAGAATATCTTCTTTCCATCAATCTCTCTTTCTATATAAATAAAAGAGGGGGCTTGTAGAGCATTCTTTTCCTTTATTGAGATTTCTCTTTCTAAATTCTGCTCAAGAAGAGGTGCGAGCTTAGACAAGTTCTCGACTTCTATTAGCCCCTCATATTTAGATAATCTTTTACATTCTTGGCTTTTTTGGCCGTCAACCGTATCGGGAAGAGGCCCAATTACAAAAACCTTACCTCCCTGTTTCAAAAAATCCTCCAATAGCTTTACAGTGGATGATTCTACATTCCTCATTGGTGGAAGAATTATCACCTTATACTGGGCCCGATTAACGAAAAACTTTTCTCCTTCTACCTTTCCATAGTCTTTCAAGATGAGTTCATCACCTAAATCGTAATCATAGTGTAGGGTTAGAATCCCCCCCGCTATTGCCTGGAACTCATCACTTATCTTCTGAACCTCATGGCTATTCTTACCATTAAAAAGCGACCAGGCGCCGCTAATTGGATGAATCAAAAGAACATCCCTTTTTGCCTTCCCCTTGGTTAAAAGAGAACTTAAGCGAGCAAAATAGTCTTCCACAACCCTATTATACTTCCACCAGGTTGTATTGTAGTTAAAGGAGGGTGGAAAATCCCTTTTTCTACATCCTTTGAGAGTATATAGAGTTAGATGTTGGCACCGCAGGGTCACCCCTAATGCATATTGCCAATCACCAACCCACTTTTGTCCTTCAAAGGTGAACTCCCATCCCGAGCACCCGTAAGTTTCTGAGAGAACTGTATTTCTTTTGAACTGGTTTGCCACTGAGGAACACTGCTTTACAGTGAGAGTCTCATAGATAGATTCTGTGAGAATATCGATCCCTGGTACGTGTTGATAAACATAATGGGGCATTGCAGCACCAACTGTCTTTATTTGTCCGGGAAAATCATTCTCTGAAAGATAATGTCCAGTGAATAAGAGGTTATTCTTCTCACACCACTTGCCCAGTTGTCTTGAATAAGCCTCCTGAAACCTTCGGGTTAGTGCAAGCCAATAATCATGTCGCACCTTTTTACTCTTTTCAGCATCAAAAAAGAAATAGGGGACGACTTCAAGAAAATTGTAGCCACATATTTCTTTAAAGTATTCAGCAAAACCATCAGTCCAGGGTATCCATTCTATACCTTGCCTGAATGTCCCACTAGAGAAATTAGGCTCATCGGTAAAAATACCGGGAATAGTCTTTCCAAATTCATCCCCTACTTCTTCTTTGTATGCCTCATAAGTTGAGTTTATGAAAGCTTTCACAGCATCAGGATTCAAATTATCACTATAGGCATCATTATTAAACCATTCGCTAGGCTTTGCCACTTCTCTTGTAAAGACCAAACCTATCTCATTTTCTCCGGGCAAGAGTTTATCTTTTTCCTTAACTTTACGAAGCTCAGTGATCTTTCCATTTTTCAGTTTGATGCAAAAAGATGCCAGTTCCTCTCCGCTGAGCTTTCTTTCTTTAGTGACTTTTTCCATCCCCAGAGCTTTAGCTCGGTATTTATCTCCCTGAGAAGGAACACGGCCGCCAGCGAACCCGGAGGGCCATCTGTCCTCATCGTAAAGCCAGGCATTCATCCCTACCTTCCTGGAAACCTCAACAACAGCCTTTATACATTTCATCCACTCCTTGCCCAGGTAGTCGGTTTCCAGCCCTTCTCTTGAATGCATGAAGAATCCCCCCATGCCGTGTTCCTTCATGCCCTTTACCTGCCTTACCAACTCATTCGGAGACAGCTTATCATTCCATGACCAGAAAGGAGCGCTTCGGCAGTCTTTTTCAGGGTTTAAGAAATCCTTCTTTAAATCCATCACAACACACCTCCATTAGACATCGAAAATACATTTTTTAGAGCACTTCCCATATTTATTTTTCTTATTTCATATCTTGTAGCTTCTCTTTAGAATTAATTCCATCCATATTTATACCCTGTTTCATACATAGTGACAATATTTTCTGAAGGACTGACTGCTTGAATATTATGGCAAGGAGCCAGGATATACCCTCCTCCTTTTCCCAGGATACGAAGATTGTCTATTACTTCTTGTCGGACTTCTTCCTTCGAGCCAAAAGCTAAGGTATATTGATTATCCATCCCTCCATGAAAAACTATCTTATTACCAAAATCACGCTTGAGACCCTCACGCTCCATTCCCTTGCATCTCCACTGAATGGGATTCAAAACATCTATGCCAGCTTCAATCATATCTGGAATGATTTTCCGAATAGCTCCGTCACTGTGATGGAAAGCAAAAGTTCCTGCCTGGTGAGCAAGAGCCATCATCCGTTTCATTCGGGGAATGAAAAATTCACCAATCTGCCCTGGTGAATACATTAAATCTTCTTGTGAACCTAAATCTTCTGCTATATAGGTAATCATAACTTTATCAGGGATTGCTTCATAAATGCGTAAGGTATTCTCATAACAAAGATCAAATAGCTTATCCAGACAAAAGTGCACCATCTCAGGAGCAAGCATTAAATCAATGAGAGCCTGTTCCTGTCCACGCAGATTCTTATAGGTTAAGAAAGGTTCTGAACCACCACCGCGAATAGGATAATCTTCTTTACCTATAATCTGGCCAGGAATTTCCGAATAATCGTACCAGTCCGGACTGGGCCATCGGTAGCTTTGCTTAATTTCCTTGACCGTTTTATGTTTAGCTAAGGGATGATAAATACATTCTCGATATACTCCTGCACCATAACTTACATTTTGAAAACAACAGCCAAAGATATCTGTATCTTCAGGCAGGGATGGTCCTATGTATCTTGACTCTATCGTAGTAACCCGATCAATGTGAAGACGCTTGAAGAGTTCTTCTTCGTTGTCGCACTTTAAGTAATTTATAAGTTTCTTGGTTGCCTCCTCTGTAGCCCAGTAATCCATAGGAACTCTATCAGGTTTTTGGCCTTTAAGCACAGCCAGCCAGCGTTCTCGTGCAGTCATTGTCTCCTTGGGCATACTCTTCTCCTTCCTCTTTTTTCTCTAAGAATATACTCTCAAAAACTCATCTGGTCTTAATATCTTTGTCAGCAATCCCCAGCTTCCTAACCTTTTTATGTAATGCTGCCGCTAGTTTATTGAACTCTTCTTCCGGGGAGAGTCTTGCTTTTGTCGATATCATATTATGCAAGACTGAATTGTCAATAGCCTGGGGCGACTATGATACGTATCAGATGGAGCAGAGATGGAGCGCGGGGGAGTTAGCAAAAGACGATTCTCCCCTTGAACTTTTTGAGGATGGAGCTAAGATAACAATAAGATCATTCTATGATTCGACCTAGTTCACAGACAAGTGTACTTTCCTATTTTGGAGCACTAATTCATTATTATTTTATATACACTTGAAGGAGGATAAAGTGCAAAAGCATAGTTGCAGTCAATCTTACCTATGGCGTGCTTTTCCAAGGAAAAAAGGGGAAATCAAAAAATGAGCATAACAGAAAATTATCAAAGGATAAGGAAAGAAATACCAGATAATGTAACTATAGTCTTGGCAAGTAAAACAAGAACTCCGGAAGAAATTATAAAAGTTATAGAAGCAGGAGCTACAGATATTGGAGAGAATTATGTACAAGAAGCTGAAGGAATGTATAATTGTCTAGGTGAAAAAGCAAAAAAAGTAAGATGGCATATGATTGGAGCATTACAAAAAAATAAGATAAACAAAGCTCTTCCAATCTTTGATGTTATACAAACTGTTGACTCTTTAAGAACTGCTGCAGCTGTTGATAAAAGAGTAGAAAGAGCAGGAAAAAAAATAATTTCTGTTTATATAGAAATAAACATCGGCAGTGAAATAACAAAAGATGGTCTAAAACCAGACTACGAAATTATTGAAAGTTTAGCCAGGGAAATATCAAGACTTGAACATTTAAGTTTAGAAGGCTTAATGACTATGGGTCCTAGATTTGGAAATCCTGAAGATAGCAGACCCTACTTCAGAAAAACAAAAGATATTTTTGAAAGAATTAGAGCTCTTAATCTGCCAAATGTTAATATGGAAACACTTTCTATGGGGATGACAAATTCGTATGAAGTAGCAATAGAAGAAGGAAGCAATATGGTTAGGTTGGGAACAATTGTATTTGGAAAAAGAAAATATGAAAATTAAGATCTTGGGGACCGAATCCTTGCGGGAAAGAGGCTTGAGTTGCTTTGTAAAAACCAAAAATGTTGCTTGAAGCCAAACCTAAGAGCTTGTATGAAGATGTGCCTATCCATCAAGAGTGACATAAAGCTTATGCCAAAGATTGAACCATTTGAAGAGCATGCCTTCCAAGATGAGGAAAAACAAAGAGAAGTTCTGGATAAGATAGCAAAAGAGCTGCCCCAGATTTCGATAAATAGCACTCCCCCGGAAATGGGAAGAAGAATCCACAAAATCGTTCGCCAAATTGCGGGCTCATCTGATCCCTATAGGGAAATCAAAGATGAATATAATAAGATTGCTTTAGGGCTTTATCCTGAACTTAGAGAAAGGGTGAAAAAAGCGAAGGATTCCCTACTTATGAGCATAAGGGTAGCTATTGCCGGAAATATCATTGACTTTGCAGTAAAAAATGCTCATATTGATATTGAAAAAGAAGTAGAACAGATTCTGAAGAGGATAAAGCTATCTTTTTTCTACTTAAAGTAAAATGTCCTGTAATAGCAAGAGACCTGGAATGTAAAGCAGGGGATATAATCCTGAAGGGACAGATTGACTCCCGCACCAGGGAATTAGAAAAAGTAAAAGGATGAAATCATAGAAAACCAGGTTGAGAGCCGAAAAAAGATGAAAATCCATCCTATAGGAGTAGTGAGGTCCTGTAATCAAGATTTTCAAAAGATAGAGATTTTTGAGGATTTTTCTAAAGGATTAAAGGGAATAGAAGACTCCCAACATTTATGGATCCTCTACTGGATTCATAAAATATCCCGGGATCAAAGAAAGGTATTACAGGTACACCCGATGGGTAATCTCACTCAACCCAAAAGGGGAGTTTTCACTACCAGATCCCCGGCAAGACCAAATCCCATCGGACTAACTAAAGTGAAATTAGTCAAAAAAGAGGGTAATATATTAATTGTTCAGGGACTGGATGCCTTTGAAGGTAGCCCAGTATTGGATATCAAATCCTTTTGAAAAAAAGATTCATGGAAAAGAGGGGAGATGTCTGAGGCAAAATAGAATGAGACATAGGATTCATTTTCTACAATCTGGGAAAAGAGCAAACGTCCTTAAGGGGAAAAATATCTTAGACTATGCAAAGGAGTTAAAGATACCCATAAGCTCCAGCTGTGGGGGACAAGGAATATGTAAAGAGTGCAGGATCGTCATCGAAAAGGGGTGTGAAGTTTTAAACGAGAAAACAGAACCTGAGAACGATTTAAATGAGAATGAAAGATTAGCTTGCCAGGCTATTATTAAGGATGATTCCACCGATATACATATAAGGCTCTCACATCAGGGCAGCCTTGAACAGATTGCTACTGGAGGAGGAAAAAAGGAAGTAGAACTAAACCCTTTGACCAGAAAAAAAAATAACAAAGTTTTATTTGATGATAAGGAAATTAGCAGTTATGGGAATCACATTTATGGAATAGCTGCGGATATAGGGACTACCACTATTGTGCTTCATTTAGTGGATTTGCAGAGTGGAAAACTTATCTTTACCTCGGCCTTTGAAAATCCTCAGAGATTAATCGATGGAAATGATGTTATAAGCAGGATAATGTATGATAGAGAAAATCCAGCCGCTCTTTATAAAGAGCTAATTTCTTGTATTAATGAGAAAATAAGTAAGATGCCCTGTGATAAGAATGAAATATACGAAATGGTAGCGGTTGGCAATAGCACTATGAGGGATATGTTCTTTGGCCTGGATGTCCAGAGCATTGGAGTTAAACCCTTCAAATCAGTGACAGAACTAAGGGGAGGTTCTACTTTTCTAAATAAAAGAGGCTCGGAATCTTCTTTAAGGATAAATAAAAATGCCAATATTTATGGTGCACCTTTAATAGGATCTCATGTAGGAGCAGACACCACAGCTGTCTGTTTATCCACAGGGTTATTCGATGAATCTAACCTGACAGCCATGGCCATAGATATCGGGACCAATGGGGAGATAGTTTTAAGATATAACCATAAGATAATAGCCACCTCTTGTGCAGCAGGACCAGCTTTGGAGCCCATGCCTGCATTAAGGGGAGCAATCCAAAGAATAAGTATAGACAGCGGGAAGATAGGATGGAAGACTATAGGAAATACAGAGCCTATGGGAATTTGTGGCTCCGGGATAATTGATCTGTTAGGAGAGTTGATTAAAACTAAGGTAATGGATAAAAATGGATATCTTGTGAATAGAAAGGTATTTAAAATAACAGATAAAGTTCAGCTAACTCAAAATGCAATTAAAGGCGAGAATGGTTTAATATGGAGCAAAGCCGCTATCTCTCTCGGAATAAAGGTGCTGTTGCAGGAAACAGGAATAAGCACTGATGATTTAGACAGGGTCTATCTAGCAGGCTCCTTTGGCTCTTATATTGATAAGAAAAACGCGAGAAGAATAGGACTGATACCTGCAGTACCGCTAAAAAAAGTGGTGCAGGTGGGAAATGCTGCTGCCCAGGGAGCAAAGGAAATACTCCTATCCAGAGAAAGAAGAAGACTTGCAGAAGAGTCGGTAAAGAAGGTAAAGCATATTGACCTTGAGTTAATCCCTAACTACGGGGAAAGACTTATGCTTGATGAGCAAAACTTCAAGAAATTGAAGTTCCCCTAGATAACATGGGATAGATGTAAATCGTTACGTAAAAGCGGAACTATTCGCTTTTACGTAACAAAATTTGACAGTAATTATTTTTTTGCTATGGTCAATCTGATATGAACGGACAACCTGAGATATTTCGACACTTGTTTGATAGTGATTCAAAGAAATTTTTGAAATTCTGATACTACATAATTAAGGAGGGAAAAGGCTATGGACAAAAAGGAGAGTGTGAGTGGTATGGATGTTGTCAAAAAGATCGCCCAAAGGGCAAAAGAGGTTCTTTTGAAACCTCGGGATACCTTCGGAGTAATAAAGACTGAGACAGTGACTTCACGAGACCTTATTCTCAATTATTTAGCTCCACTAGCTGTCATTCCTGCCGTAGCCTCTATCATTGGGATGAGTGCCGTGGGAATACGCATCTCTATAATGGGAACATTTCGTATTCCTCTCATTAACTCTTTTTCCAGCGCTGTGCTTCAGTACATATTGACCCTGATAGGAATCTATATCCTGGGAATCATAATAAATGCTCTAGCACCTAGCTTCTCAGGGAAAAAAAATGAAATTCAAGCCCTTAAAGTAGCTGTCTTTTCTGCTACTCCCAGTCTAGTAGTAGGAATTCTATATATTCTTCCTGTCCTGGGTATACTGGTGGTGATAGCCGGACTTTATGGATTTTATCTCCTCTACCTGGCTATTCCCATTATGATGGAATGCCCTCCCGAGAAAGCTCTGGGTTATACAGTAGTAGTAATCATAATAAATATAGTCATCTCCCTAATAATTGGTGCCTTAGTTTCCTTTGTCCCGGGCGTGGCAATGGGATTTAAATTCCTTGGCTAGAAGAAGTCGTATGGTATGCCTTGAGGAAGGAATCAGAATAGATATGTTTATTCTGTACTAATTCAGCAGTGATAGCAGCATCGACCAGCTCTGTATCAGTAACCTCACAAATAGCTGCATCTAATCCTACCCCAATAGCCATCACCAGAAAAGTGCGATTAATCAACTTCATCTCGGTAGTCTGAGAGGAGATATTGCTTAAGCCAACTACTATGTGAGGAGAAGGCTCAGAGAGAAGCTTAAATTGGCTAATAGCCTCCAAAATATGGCTGGCTTGTGGTTGAAGAAACTTCAAAGGCATAACTACAGGGTCTAAAAATA